>JAJECF010000080.1 GCA_022822125.1 Alphaproteobacteria bacterium | reverse complement strand
CTTGGAGACCTGGAACGGGATGATGGTCCCCTCCATGAACTCGAGCCAGTCCTCCATCTTGCCGGGCCGGACCGTGTACCGGCGAAGCTCGTAAAACGCCATTCGGATGCTCCCTTCTCTTCCGGAAATGCCGGGCGATGCTGCATCGATACCCCGGCGGAAGGTGCGCGACAAGCGGCACAAGAAGGGGCAACCGCTTCCGCGGCCGTTCTGCTATGCTCGCCCGCAAATGACGGGAGACGGGCCATGACGAGGATGATTGCCGTTGTCACCTACGGATTGCCGGAAGGCACCGACCGGGAAACGGCCGTGCAGATGTTCCGCGATTCGATCCCGCGCTACATGGCCACCGAGGGGCTGATCCGCAAGAACGTCCTCTACAGGGACGGCCTCGGCGGGGGAATCTATCTCTGGGAGTCGCGAGAGGCGGCGGAGAAGGGCTACAACGCCGAATGGGTCGCCTACATGACGGCGAAATACGACCATCCGCCGCAGATCGAGATGTATGAGATGCCCATCACGATGGACCGGGAATACGACACGGTTTACGACGAGGGCGCGGCCTACGACGAAGCGGCCGAATAGCCGCCCCGCCGTAGTTTCCCCAAAGCCGGCGCCGGCGAGGCCGCGCCGGCTTTTTTCCTTTCGCGCTACTCGGCGGCCAGCGTGTCCGCTGCCGCCGGCGCGTCCGCCTGCGCGCGGTCCATCGCTTCCCAGTCGAACAGCGCCGGCTGCTTCTCGACGAAGCGGGCGACCGCCGCCGCATGGTACTCGGAGCCGGACGCGACCGACTGGGCGAAGGCCTCCATCTCCAGCATGGTGCGGTGGTCGAGGTTGAAGGACTGGTTGAGGATGGTCTTGGAAAGGCCGATGGCGGTCGTCGAGGCCTTCGTGAAACGCCCCGCCAGCGCCCGCGCCGCGTCCATGAGCGCGTCTTCCTCGTGCAGTTCATGGACGATGCCGTATTCCCTCGCCTCGGCCGCGCCGAGCTTGCGGGCGCTGAAGATCAACTCCTTCGCCCTTTGCAGCCCGACGATACGCGGCAGCAGGTAGAAGCCCGACCAGTCGGGCACCAGCCCGATGCGCCCGAAAGCCTGCATGAAGATCGAGCGCGGCGTGGCCAGGATGAAATCGCAGGCAAGCGCCAGGTTGAAGCCGGCCCCGGCGGCCGCACCGTTGACCGCGGCAATGACCGGCATTTCCAGGTTCATGAGGTCGTAGAAGCGGTTATGGCCCTCGCGCATCCGGCGCCGGTTGAACTCGGCACCTTTCTGGCGCGACTGCATCGCCTTCACATCGCCCCCGGCGCAGAACGCCCGGCCCGCCCCGGTGACGATCGCCGCCTTGATGCTGCGCCCGCCCTCGCGCTTGAGCTCGGCCAGCACGGCGTCGAGCTCGGACCGCATGGGTTCCGAGAGCGCATTGCGCGCCTCCGGGCGGTTGAGCGTAATCGTCGCAATCTCGTCGGCTACATCAAAGATCAGATGCTGAAATGCCATCGGGGCGTTCCTCTGTCGGGTCGTTGCATTCCCGCCGACCATAGCGGACGCGGCGCGGCGGGCAATCCGCCGACGGCGCGGCGCTCTAATGCCCGAAGGCGGGCATCACGTCCGTCGCCACACGGTCGAACTGCTCCAGCATCTGGGCGGTCGGCGTTGCCATGCTGGTGGAGAGGTTGATGTGCTCCATGCCGGGATAGCGCTCTTCCAGCCGCTTCAGGCGCTCGACCAGCTCTTCGGCGGTGCCGGCGAACCAGGCGCCCAGGTCCATGAAATGCTCCAGGCGCGGCACGCCGTTCTCGTACCAGCCGCCCCGGCGCGACGCCGCCTTGACGCCCTCCGGCGAAATGCCCGGCACGAAGCCCAGCGGCGCGAAAATCTTCACATGCTCCTCGTAGAGCGGCGTCATCTCGCGGACCGCCTGCTCCTTTGTGTCGGCGAGATAGAAGAAGATCCCGATGGTCAGGTTCTCACCGAGCGCGAGGTCCATCCCGGCGCGGGCCGCCGCGTCCCGATAGCCCTGGATCGGCCCCTCGGCCATGGTCGCCGCGCCGCCGCCGACGGCGCCCTTGATGCCGTGCCGGACCATGAAGTCCAGCCCGCGCGGATTGGCGCTCACCACCGGCTGCCAGCAGTCCACCGGCAGATTGACCGGGCGCGGCACCAGCGTGATCTCGTCGAGCTCATAGCCGCGATAGGGCACGCGCGGCGGCAGGGTGTAGTGGCGGCCCTCGTGGCGGAAGCTCTCCTCGTTGAACGCCTTGAACATGATCTCGACCTGCTCCTCGAACAGGTCGCGATTGGCGCTCTGGTCCTGCATCGGCGCGCCGAAGGTCTCGACCTCGCGGGTGTGGTAGCCGCGCCCGACGCCGAACACGGTGCGCCCCCCGGTCAGGATATCGGCGGTCGCGAAATCCTCGGCGAGACGCAGCGGATGCCACATGGGCGCGATGTTGAAGCCGCAGCCGACCTTCAGCGCACGCGTGATATGGGCGAGATGCACCGCGCACATAAGGATGTTCGGGATGCACTCATAGCCTTCATGCTGGAAGTGGTGCTCGGCCAGCCAGAGCGTGTCGAAGCCGATCTCGTCCAGCTTCCTCGCCACCGCATCGGTCTTGGCGAAAACGGAGGCGAGCGCCTCGTTGGAATAGCGGCGCTCATCGGCAGGCGTCGCATCCCGGCCCCGGTCGGGCAGGTCGATATGGCCCGGATAGACGGTGGTGAACTTGCGGATCATGCAGACCTCCCGGAAAAGCGCTTCGCAGGCCGAAGGCAGTTCGGGCAAGAACCGGGCAAGCGAAGGAAGCTTCCATAGGATTGCACGGGAACAGCCGGCACACTACCATGCGCCCGTCACGCTGCGAACGGACGCAGGCCATGACGGACGGGCCGACGCCGCAAGAGCTATCCGAGCGGATCGCCCGCCTTGAGGAGCGCATGAAGACCATGCAGGCGGATTACAAGACCGATATTGCCCGGCTTGCCGAAGACATGGCTAAGCGCGACACGGAGTCCGCCAGGCGCGAAACCCGGTTGATCCTCGCATTGATTGCAATCGTGGGCATTGCGACGGCGCTGATTCTGCACTTCATGCCGTCATAAAGACGATCATTAGACGCCATGCTCGCGAAGTGCGCTCATGCGAACGCCGCCAGGCGCGCATAGCCGCCGCCCTCGATTGCCGCCAGGTGACTTATGGGGATTTTCGGGAATGTCCGAAAACGAAAAGTGGCGGACAGGGAGGGATTCGAACCCTCGGTACGCCTGTTGACGTACGACGGATTAGCAATCCGCTGGTTTAAGCCACTCACCCACCTGTCCCGAAAGCCGGCGAGACTTACAGAATCCGGGCCCCGGCCGTCAATGTCCGGTCTCCGGAAAAACAAATGCCGCAGGGCGGCCCTCGAACCGGCCTGCGGGTTATGCTAGGCTGGCGCTGGCGCCAACCCTGCGGGAAGACCAATGATACGTTTCTGTCTCGTCGCCGCCGTCGCCGCAATTCTGGCCGGTTGCAGCGACGCCAAGGTAGAGCACGATTATCCGGATACGCTGTACCGCCATCTCCCCGGGAGCCACGGCTCCACCTATCTGCCCAAGGAAGGCGCGCAGGGAATCTTCGGCGAGGGCGGCATCAATCTTCTCGGAGGAGACCGGGAAGGGGACGGCGGATCAGGCATCGGCGTCAACAGCTTCCTGTGGCGCGCGTCGCTCGACACGCTCTCCTTCATGCCGCTGGCCTCGGCCGACCCCTTTGGCGGCGTCATCATCACCGACTGGTTCGCGCCGCCGGAAACGCCGGACGAGCGCTTCAAGGTCACGGTCTATATCCTCGACAGGCAGCTTCGAAGCGACGGGCTGAAGGTCGCGGTGTTCCGCCAGGAGAAAGGCGGGACGGGCTGGGTGGACGCGGTGGTGGACAGCGCGACCCACACCGAAATCGAGAACAACATCCTGGTCCGGGCGCGGGAGCTGCGCATCGCCAGCCTGTAGCATCCGGGAACACGGAGCGCCTTCATGGCCCGATACGACCACCGCGACGCCGAGCCTTACTGGCGCCGGCGCTGGGAGGACGCCGGCTGTTTCACGGCCCGCGAAGATGCCTCGCGCCCGAAATACTATGTGATGGAGATGTTCCCCTACCCTTCGGGGCGCATCCATATGGGCCATGTGCGCAATTTCACGCTGGGCGATGTCGTCGCCCGCTACAAGCGCGCCCGCGGCTTCAATGTGCTGCACCCGATGGGCTGGGACGCCTTCGGCCTGCCGGCGGAGAACGCCGCCTTCGAAGCCGGCGTCCATCCGGGCGTCTGGACGCGCCGCAACATCGCCACCATGAAAGCGCAGCTTTCGACCATGGGCCTCTCCTATGACTGGAGCCGGGAGCTTTCGACCTGCGAGCCCGAATACTTCAAGCATGAGCAGGCGATGTTTCTCGACTTCCTGGAGAAAGGGCTCGCATACCGGCGCAAGTCATGGGTCAACTGGGATCCGGTCGAGGACACCGTGCTGGCCAATGAGCAGGTGATCGACGGCCATGGCTGGCGCTCGGGCGCGCCGGTCGAGCGGCGCGAACTCGCCCAGTGGTTCCTTAGGATCACCGCCTATAGCGACGAATTGCTGGACGCGCTCGACGGGCTGGAGCGCTGGCCGGACCGGGTGCGGCTGATGCAGGCGAACTGGATCGGCCGCTCGGAAGGCGCACGGATCAATTTCCGCCTCAAGGGGCGCGACGACATGCTGGAGGTCTTCACCACCCGCCACGACACCCTGTTCGGCGCGTCTTTCATGGCGGTCTCGCCGGACCATCCTCTGGCGCAGGAAATCGCGGTAAGAGACCCGGACATGGAGGCGTTCATCGCCGAATGCCGCAGCCTGGGCACGAGCGAGGCGGCCATCGAGCAGGCGGAGAAGCGCGGCCGGGATACCGGGCTCAGGGCCCTGCATCCTTTCGACAACGGGATCGAACTGCCCGTCTATGTCGCGAATTTCGTGCTCATGGACTATGGCAGCGGGGCCATTTTCGGCTGTCCGGGCCACGACCAGCGCGACCTCGACTTCGCCCGCGCCTACGGCTTGCCGGTTCTTCCCGTCGTCTGCCCGCCGGATACGGACCCGGCGGGCTTCGAGATCGGCTCGGAGGCCTATACCGGCGACGGGCGGCTCATTAACTCGTCCTTCCTGGACGGGCTCGACGTGCCGGAGGCCAAGCGCCGGATGGGCGAGCGCCTGGAGGCGCAGGGCTCCGGCGAGCGCACCGTGCAATACCGCCTGCGCGACTGGGGCGTCTCCCGGCAGCGTTACTGGGGCTGCCCGGTTCCGGTCATCCATTGCAGCGCCTGCGGCATCGTGCCCGTTCCCCGCGACGACCTGCCGGTGACGCTGCCGGATGACGTGACCTTCGATGCGCCCGGCAATCCGCTGGACCGGCACCCGACCTGGAAGCATGTCGCCTGCCCGTCCTGCGGCGGGCCCGCGGAGCGCGAGACCGACACATTCGACACCTTCTTCGAGTCCTCCTGGTATTTCGCGCGCTATTGCTCGCCGGATGTGGAAGACCGGCCCTTCGACCGCGAGGCGGTCGATTACTGGATGCCGGTGGACCAGTATATCGGCGGCGTCGAGCATGCCGTGCTGCATCTGCTCTATTCCCGCTTCTTCACCCGGGCGATGAAGGAATGCGGCTATATCGGGATCGAGGAGCCCTTCGCCGGCCTCTTCACCCAGGGCATGGTCTGCCACGAGACCTACCGGGCCGAGGACGGAAGCTGGTTGCAGCCGAGCGAGGTGGAGGATGACGGCGCAGGCGACAGGCGCCGGCGGTCAGACGGCGCGCCGGTCGCGGTCGGCCGCTCCGAGAAGATGAGCAAGTCGAAGAAGAACGTCGTCGATCCCGAGGAGATCATTGACCGCTACGGCGCGGACGTGGCCCGGCTGTTCATGCTTTCCGACAGCCCGCCCGCGCGCGACCTGGACTGGACCGAAGCCGGCGTCGAAGGCGCGTGGCGCTATCTCAACCGGCTCTGGCGGCTGGTGGACGAAGCGCCGGACGCGCCCGCCGGCCCAAGGACCAGCGATGCCGCCGAGGCGCTGAGGAACGTCACCCACAAGACCATCGACGCGATGACCGGCGATCTGGAGCGCTTCCACTTCAACCGGGCGGTGGCGCGGGTCCGCGAGCTTACCAATGCGCTGGCGGACGCCCTGCCGGCCGTCGATCCCGCGATGGCGGCGGCCTGTCGCGAGGGCATAGAGGCGGCCGTACACCTGATCGCGCCGATGACGCCCCATCTGGCGGAGAGCTGCTGGCGAAGGCTCGGCGGCGAGGGCCTGCTTGCAGACCGGCCCTGGCCGGTCGCCGACCCGGCGCGGCTTGTGGAGGACATCGTGGTGCTTCCCGTGCAGTTCAACGGCAAGCTGCGCGGCCGGCTGGAGATCGCGCGAGGCTCCAGCACAGCGGATGTCGAGGCGGCGGCGCTCGCGCTTGCCGGCGTGCAGCGGCAACTCGAAGGCCGGGCGCCCCGCCGTGTCGTCGTCGTCCCGGACAAGATCGTCAATGTCGTGGCCTGAGACGCTTGCGGCCGCCGTGGCCGGGCTGCTGCTCGGCGCCATGCTCGCCGGCTGCGCTCTCGAGCCGGTTCATGCACGCCGACCCCAGCAGGGCCCGGATGTCACTGCCGCCATGGCGCAGATCGAGGTCGAGCCGATTCCGGACCGGATCGGCATGCTGCTGCGCCGCCGGCTGGAGACGCGCCTCGCTCCGGCCGGGCTGCGCAGTCCGGTGGACTACCGGCTGCGCGTTCGGCTGCAATCGTCTTCGGCCGGCGCGTTTATCGGCAGGAGCGAGACCGTCACCCGCGCGGACCTGACGCTCACCGCCAGGTTCGAGCTCTGGAAACGCGGCAGCGACCGGCCGACATTTCAGGGCTGGGCGCGTTCGGTTCACAGCCACGATGTGCTGAAGTCCGCCTTCGCGACGCGGGCGGCGGAGCGCGCGGCGCGCGAGCGCGGCGTCGATGCGCTGAGCGCCCGGATCGCCAGGCGGCTCGCACTCTTCTTCCGCAGCGGAGAAAAGGCCGGATGAAGCTCGCCGGCCGGCAGATTGCCCAGTTTCTCCGCAACCCGCCGCCGCCGGACCTGCTCGCCATCGTGCTCTATGGACCCGATGAGGGAATGGTGCGGGAGCGCGCCCGCCTTCTCGGCGGCAAGGTCGTGGACGATATCCGGGACCCCTTCCGGGTCGCTGACCTCACCGGGTCGGACCTGAAAGCGGACCCGGCCCGGCTGGCCGACGAAGCGGCGGCGATCTCCCTCACCGGCGGCAGGCGGCTGATAAGGCTGCGCGCCGCCGGCGACGACTGCGAGAAGGCGCTTCAGGCCGTGCTGGACGGCCCGGCTGCCGATGCGCTGGTCGTGGTCGAGGCCGGCGATCTTCCGCCGCGCTCGAAGCTGCGCAAGCTGGCCGAATCACATGGCCGCGCCGCCGCCCTGCCCTGCTATGCGGACGATGGCGACGCCGTCTCCCGGCTGGTGGAACACACCGTGCGGAGCGCCGGCGCAAAGATCGAGCCCGATGCGCTCGCCTTCGCCGCAGGCCATCTCGGCAACGACCGGGCGACGACCCGCATGGAGGCGGAAAAGCTCGCGCTCTATGCCGGCGAGGGCGGCGCGATCTCGCTCGAGGACGCCGTGGCCTGTATCGGCGATTCCGCCACGCTCTCCCTGGACGACATCGCCTTCGCCGCGGGCGCAGGCGACCTTGCCGCGCTCTCGACCGCGCTCGACCGGGCGGCGGCGGAGACGGCGGCGCCCGTTTCAGTCCTGCGCGCTGTCGGCCGCCACTTTCAGCGGCTGGATGCGGCGCAGGCGCTCATCGCCGCCGGCGCGGACGAGCGCAGCGCCATGACCCGGCTGCGCCCGCCGGTGTTCTTCCGCCGCCGGGAGGCGTTCGTCAGGCAGCTCCGGCGCTGGCCGCAAGGCCGGATTCTCGCCGCTCTGGCGCGGCTCAACCGGGCCGAAATCGACTGCAAGACCACCGGCCTGCCGGACCGGGAGATCGCCGAGCGCACCCTGTTCGAGCTGGCCCGCGCCGGCGCTCAGGCCGCGCCGGCAATGGCGAGGAAATCGGCGGCGGACAGGCTGGCGCCGCCGACCAGGGCGCCGTCCACATCGCGGGGCGCCAGCAGCGCCTGAGCATTGTCGGGCTTGACCGAGCCTCCATAGAGGATGCGCGTCGCCGCGCCGTGCCCCTCGAGCGCGGCGCGCAGCGCGGCATGGACGGCCGCGACCTCCTCGACGGTCGGCGTGCGCCCCGTGCCGATGGCCCAGACCGGCTCATAGGCGACGACCGTGTTCTCCGGCCGGGCGCTCTCCGGCAGGGAGCCCCGCAGGCTTGCGGCCACGACCGCCTCCGCCCGGCCCGCATCGCGTTCCTCGGCGGTTTCGCCGACGCAGACAATGGCGACCAGACCCGCCCGATGCGCCGCCGCCGCCTTCGCGCGCACAACCGCATCGGACTCGCCGTGGGCGGCGCGGCGCTCGGAATGGCCGGTGATGACATGAGAGCAGCCGGCATCGGCCAGCATTTCCGCCGAGATGTCGCCGGTATACGCTCCGGCCTGCTCTGCATGGCAATCCTGTCCGCCAAGCGCGACCCGGCTGTCGGCAAGCGCGGCTGCGACCGGCGCCAGCAGGGTCGCCGGCGGGCAAACCAGCAGTTCCGCCGCTCCTTCCGGCGCCGCGGCAAGCAACCGCGCGAGCGCAAGGCCGTCGGCGGCAAGGCCGTTCATTTTCCAGTTGCCGGCGATAAGCGGGCGGCGGGCGGTCATCAGCTCTTTTTCTCCCGTTTCCCGGCCAGCGCGCGCACCGCCGACGAAATGGCGATCCGTCCTTCGCCCTTATAGGCCTCGTGGTTCGCCTCGATCATGTCGCTGCGATAGAGATAGTTGATCATGACGCCGGCCGACTGGGCGCGCCCGTCCTCGGAGACATTCGCCAGCCAGTTCAGCCGCTCCATGCGCGCCCCGTTAGAGAGGTGGAAATGCGCGACCGGGTCGGCTGCCCTGCCTTTGCGCCGCGCATGGACCAGATAGCGCGCCACCGCCCGCAGCACCGGCCCCTTCGCCGCTTCCGCGGCCCCCGGGTCCTCCCACCACTCGGGTTTCGCGAGCGCGGCGAGGGCCGCATCGTCCGGGTTTTCTTTCAGCCATCGCATGAAGCCCGGAACGGGCGAGAGCGTGGCGAAGGTCTTCAGGTTGGGCAGTTCGGCGCGCAGGTCGTCCACGACGCGCTTGATGAGGAAGTCGCCAAAGGCGATGCCGGCAAGGCCGCGCTGGGCGTTGGAAATCGAATAGAACACAGCCGTATCGGCGCGCGAGGCGTCGCCGACCGGGCTCTCCTCGTCGAGCAGCGCATGGACATTGTCGGCAAGCCCCGTCTCCAGCGCGACCTCGACGAAGATCAGCGGCTCGTCGGGCATGCTCGGGTGGAAGAAGGCATAGCAGCGCCGGTCGGAGTCGAGCCGGTTCTTCAGGTCCTGCCAGCTCCGGATGGCATGCACCGCCTCATAGTCGATGAGCTTTTCCAGCAACGAGGCCGGGGCGTTCCAGTCGATCCGCCTGAGCTCCAGGAACCCGGCGTCGAACCAGCTCGCCAGCAGGCGTTTCAGGTCCGTCTCCAGACCCGAGAGCGCCGCATCCTCGCGCGCGAAGCGCATCAGGTCGTAGCGCAGATCGACCAGGAACTTGACGCCGTCGGCAAGCGCATTGAACTGCCGCAGCAAGCGTTCGCGCGGGGCGCTCAAGGCATCCCGGAGCGCATCTTCCGCCGCCGCGCGGCCCTCCGGCGGCGCCCCCGCCAGCGCCTTCACCGCCCGGCTGACCGCCGCCGGGTCGCGGTCGAACTCTGTCGCCAGGATAGAGAGGTAGCGGCGGCGGCCCGTGCCGGACAATTGGAGATAGGCCCTGCCGAGCTCGGCCGCGCGGCTGCGCGCGGAAACCTCGCCGCCCCTGCCTTCGAGACAGGCCCAGAACCGCTCGCGTATGCGTTCCGCATCGCCTTTCGTGAGGTCCGGGTCCGGATCGAGACCGTCGCCGCCGATGAGCCCGCGCACAGCCTCCTTCAGCCCCGCCAGCGTGCGGTCGAACAGTCTTGGAACCTCTGCTGCGGACTGGCTCATGTCGTGTGCATCCTGCGGAGAACGGCCGGCAACATGTCCGGCAGGTCCTCCGCAATCAAGCCCGGCCCGAACGCCGCCGCCGCCTCTCCATGCAGCCATGTCGCCGCAGCCGCCGCCTCGAAGGCGGGCATGCCCTGCGCCATCAGGCCGGTCGCCATGCCGGCCAGCACATCGCCGCTGCCGGCGGTCGCCAGCCAGGGCGGCGCATGCGCCGAAATCGCGGCCCGCCCGTCCGGCGCGGCGACCACGCTGTCCGCGCCCTTGAGCAAAACCGTCCAGCCGCTCGCCGCGGCCGCCGCGCGTGCTCTTGAGAGCCGGTCGCCGCCGAAGGGGAAGAGGCGCGCGAACTCGCCGTCATGGGGCGTGAGCAGCCCGGCGTCGCCCCTGCCGTTCGGCAATCGCCCGGCCATCGCGGTCAGCGCATCGGCGTCGAGCACGACCGCTCCCGGCCGCGCGCAGGCCGCGTCCACGGCCGCCGCCGTCTCGGGGCCGAGGCCGGCGCCGGGGCCGACCAGCACCGCGTTCCTGCGCCCGTCCTCCAGCATGCGCCGGAAGTCCTCCGGCGCGCTGCGCCGCGCGACCAGCGCGCCGGGCAGCGAGACGGCATAGACCGGCCATGCTTCACCGGGCGCCGAAACTGTTACGAGGCCTGCGCCCGCGCGCATCGCGCCCCGCGCCGCCAGCCGGGCCGCGCCGGTGGTTTCCGCCCCGCCCCAGACGACGGCATGGCCGCGCGTGTATTTATGGCTCTCCGGCCCCGGAACGGGCAGGGTCCACAAGTCCGGGCCGTTCTCGAAGGCGGCGGGTCCGATCTCGTCCAGCACCGCGTCGGGGATGCCGATATCGGCGGTGACGACCTCGCCGCAATGCAGCCGTCCCGGCAGCAGCAGGTGGCCCGGCTTCTTGCGGAAGAAGGTGACCGTCAGCGTCGCGCGGGGCGCATGGCCCAGCACCGCGCCGCTGTCTCCCGCAATGCCGCTCGGCAGATCCACCGCGACCAGCGGCAGGGCGCGCGCCGCTTCCAGGACCGCCCGCGCTGCGCCGGAGACCGGCCGTTTCAGCCCCGCGCCGAAGAGCGCGTCGATGACGAGCCGGGCGTCCCCGAGCGCCTCGACCCCGAGCGGCTCGACCGGTCCCGGCCAGAGTCGCGCCGCTTCGGCCGCATCGCCCGTCAGCGCCTCGCGCCGGCCCAGCAGCGCCACGCGCACCGGCCAGCCGGCGGCCAGCAGCCGCTCCGCCGCAATGAAGCCGTCGCCGCCATTATTGCCCGGCCCCGCCAGCACAAGCGCGGGCCGCGGGCTCCAGCGCCGGCGCACCGCATCGGCGATGGCGGCGCCGGCATTGCGCATCAGTTCGATGCCGGGACGCCCCCGGTCCGCCGCCAGCCGGTCGGCCCGGTTCATCTCCTCGACCGTCAGCAGGGCCCGACGGAAGCCCGTTGCGGGAGGTGCCAGTTCGTTCAGTCCCATTCCATGACGCGCCTGCCATAGAGCGTCTTCACGACCGGCACCGGGCGGCTCATGTCGTGCAGCCGGTTCTCGGCAAGGCGGGATTCGATTTCCTTCAGCACGAGCGCCGTGATCGGCCGCAGCTTGAGGCGCTGCGCATCGGCGAGCCGGACCCAGTGCAGTTTCAGCAGCTCTCCCGAGCCTTCGCTCAGGTCGCCCCGCACCTGCTCGGCGTCGATTACGAAAAAGCGTGCGTTGAAACGACGCGGACGGCCGGGCGGCGTCACGGCCCGGTGGATATAGGTGAGCCTGTCGAGCGCCGGGGCGTAGCCGCTTTCGTGGAACTGCCGCCAGTCCTCCGACAGGCCGCCGGGCGGCGCGCCGCCAGAAGGCTCGCCCACGATCAGCCCGGCCTCCTCGAAGGTCTCGCGCACCGCCGCCAGCGCAAGCGCCCTGGCTCGTCGCGCGGTCGCCGAGCTGCGCAGCCGCCGCTCGACCTCCGGGCGCAATTCGCGGGCCGCCGGCGCGCTGCCGTCCTGGGCATCCACCCTGCCGCCGGGGAAGACATAGTGCTCCGGGTAGAAGACATGGCCACGCGAGCGCTCGCCCATCACCACCTCGCCGGTCTCCCGGCGGAGGATGATGAGGGTTGCCGCGTCGCGGATCGGCGTTCTGGCCGGCCGCTTGCCGCTCACCCGCGCCTCCGCGCGGATGGCCGGTGGGGTGCCCAACCGGATTTGAACCGGTGACCTCCTGGACCACAACCAGGCGCTCTAACCGACTGAGCTATGGGCACCACGCGGAACGCCTCGCAAGGAAGGACGCCATCTAGGCCGTCCGCCCCCGGAAGGTCAAGACCGGGGCCGGGGCATTGCGGGGGATTTCGCTTTCGGACATAGTCCGGCGCCTTTCGAAAAAGACAGGATACAGGCTGCCATGCTCCGCCTCGCCGACAATCTGGGCCGACTGGGAACCGAGACCGCCTTCGAGGTCCTGGCGCGGGCGGCGAAGCTGCAGGCGGAAGGCCGCGACATCATCAATCTCGGCATCGGGCAGCCGGACTTCAAGACGCCGCCGCATGTCGTCGAGGCGGCCGAGAAGGCGCTGCGCGACGGGCATCACGGCTACACCCCCGCCAATGGCATCCCGGCGCTGCGCGAGGCGGTGGCGGCGGATATCGCACGCTACCGCAATGTGGAGGTGGACCCCGACCTGGTGATGATCCTGCCGGGCGGCAAGCCGACCATGTTCTTCGCGATCATGATGTTCGGGGAGCCCGGCGCCGAGATCGTCTATCCCAATCCCGGCTTCCCGATCTACGAGTCGATGATCGCCTATACCGGCGCCACGCCCGTCGCCATGGCGCTGCATGAGGAGAACGGCTTCGCCTTCTCGGCCGACGAGGTGCTCGCGCAGATCGGCCCCGCCACGCGGCTGCTCATCCTCAACAGCCCCGCCAACCCGACCGGCGGCGTCGTGCCGAAGGCGGAGATGGACAAGCTGGTGGCCGGGCTCGAGGACCACCCGCATGTCGCGGTGATGTCGGACGAGATCTACAGCCGCCTGCTCTACGAGGACAATGAGCATGTGTCGCTGCTGGGCTATGAGAGCCTGCGTGAACGCACCATCCTGCTGGACGGCTGGAGCAAGACCTATGCGATGACCGGCTGGCGGCTCGGCTACAGCGTCTGGCCGAAGGCGCTGTTCCCGCTGGTCGAGCGGCTGGCGGTCAACTGCCATTCCTGCGTCAACGCCGCCACGCAATATGCCGGCATCGCCGCGCTGAACGGGCCGCAGGACGCCGTGGAAACCATGCGCCGGGCGTTCGATGCGCGCCGGCGCATCATCGTGCGCGCGCTCAACCAGCTGCCGGGCTTCCGCTGCGTGGATCCGGGCGGCGCGTTCTACACCTTCCCCAATATCGAGGGGACCGGCATGAATGCGCGCGAACTGCAGAGCCGGATGCTGGAGGAAGCGGGCGTCGCGACCGTCGCCGGCACCAGCTTCGGCGCGCATGGCGAGGGCTTCATCCGCTTCTCCTACGCGGCGAGCGAGGAAGACATAGAACGCGCGGTCGAGCGCATCCGCACCGTGCTCTGACCGCCCGTTCGGCAGGCAATCTGGATGGCTATGAAACGCGCATATGACGCAAATATGTGCAAATCCTGTCGCCGGCTGGCGGCAGGACCCTCGATTTACAAGGAAAACTCCGCGCCCTGCGAACTGGCACGGAGTGTGCTTCGCAACATACCGGCATGAAGCCGGGCACCGGCGGGACGGCGATGAAGAAGATTGAAGCGATCATCAAGCCCTTCAAGCTCGACGAGGTGAAGGACGCGCTGCACGAGGTCGGCATAAAGGGCATCACCGTGCTGGAAGCGAAGGGCTTCGGGCGGCAGAAGGGCCATACCGAGCTCTATCGCGGCGCCGAATATGTCGTGGACTTCCTGCCGAAGGTGAAGATCGAGGTCGTCGTGGACGACGCCGCGGTCGAGCGCGCCGTCGAGGCGATCCAGCAGGCCGCCTACACCGCCCGCATCGGCGACGGCAAGATTTTCGTCTATCCGATCGAGGAAGCGATCCGGATCCGCACCGGCGAAACCGGCGCGGACGCAATCTAGGAACAGGAACCCCCGGCGCGAGCGCCGCCCCGGAACAGAGAGGGAGCCTCCAACTCATGTCGCTCAACTGCAAGACGCCCGAGGATGTGCTCAGGGCAATCCAGGACAATGATGTCCAGCATGTGGACCTGCGGTTCACCGATCCGCGCGGCAAGTGGCAGCACACCGCCCAGTACAAGACGACCATCGACGAGGATGTCTTCGTGGACGGCTTCTTCTTCGACGGCTCGTCCATCGCCGGCTGGAAGGACATCAACGAGTCCGACATGATCCTCATGCCGGACCCGACAACGGCCGTCATGGACCCGTTCATGGCGGAGAACACCATGGTGCTGTTCTGCGACGTGCATGAGCCGTCCACCGGCATGGCCTATGAGCGCTGCCCGCGTTCGGTCGCCAGGAAGGCGGAGGCCTATATCCAGGAGGCCGGCATCGGCGACACCGCCTATTTCGGCCCGGAAGCCGAGTTCTTCGTGTTCGACGATGTGCGCTTCGACGTGTCGATGAACCGGACCTTCTACATGCTCGACAGTCTGGAGGGCCCCTACAATTCGGGGACCGAATTCGACGAGGGCAATCCCGGCCACCGGCCGGACGTGAAGGGCGGTTACTTCCCCGTAGCGCCCGTGGACAGCGGCCAGGACATGCGCTCCGAGATGGTCTCGACCATGGTCGAGATGGGCCTCGACATGGAGAAGCACCATCACGAGGTGGCGCCTTCCCAGCATGAGCTCGGGCTGAAATTCGGCACGCTGGTCGGCTCCGCCGACGCGATGCAGATCTATAAATACGTCACCCACATGGTCGCGCACAGCTACGGCAAGACGGCGACCTTCATGCCGAAGCCGGTGATGGGCGACAACGGCTCCGGCATGCATGTCCACCAGTCGGTCTGGAAGGACGGCCAGCCGCTCTTCGCCGGCCACGGCTATGCCGACCTCTCGGAGTTCGCGCTCCACTATATCGGCGGCATCATCCGGCATGCCAAGGCCATCAACGCCTTCTCCAACCCGCTCACCAATTCCTACAAGCGGCTGATCCCGGGCTTCGAGGCGCCGGTGCTGCTGGCCTATTCGAGCCGCAACCGCTCGGCCTCCTGCCGCATCCCCTATGTGGCGAGCCCGAACGGCAAGCGCGTCGAGGTCCGCTTCCCCGATCCGGGCGCGAACCCGTATCTGGCCTTCGCAGCGATGCTGATGGCGGGTATCGACGGCGTCGTCAACAAGATCCATCCGGGCGAGCCGATGGACAAGAACCTCTACGACCTGCCGCCGGAGGAGCTGCAGGGCGTGCCGACCGTCTGCGGGTCGCTCCGCGAGGCGCTCGACAGCCTGGACGCCGACCGGTCTTTCCTCACCCGCGGCGACGTGTTCTCCGACGACCTGATCGACGGCTATATGGACCTCAAATGGAACGAGGTTTACGCCTTCGAGCACACGCCGCATCCGGTCGAGTTCAAGATGTATTACAGCATCTGACCGGACAACGGCCTGAAACGAGCGCGAAGCCCCGCCCCGGCGGGGCTTCGCCGCTTTCGGGCACGGAAGACGGCCGTTCCCTTCGACAGGCTCAGGACAGGCTCCTTCGACAGGCTCAGGACAGGCTCCTTCGATACGCCGCTTCGCGGCTACTCAGGATGAGGACAAAGGACCGGGGCTACGGCAGGAAGGCGCCGCGCCATCGGTTCCGATCAACGACCGCTGGTATCAGCAGCCTGTCCTGAGCCTGCCGAAGGGGGAGCCCGCCCTGAGCGTCGGTGCGTCCTTCGATACGCGACTGCTGACGCAGCCGCTACTCAGGGTGAGGAAAGAGGGGTGGCGGCGCAGCCGCTGCTCAGGGTGACGAAGGGGGGGCGCCCGCCGCCCCGCGCGTCGCCTCCGCCAGGGCCGGGGCGTCGAGGCGGCGGCGGAGCTGGTCGCGGGCGTCGCGCCAGCGGAAGCGGATCGAGTTCGTGACGATCTCGCGGTCGAGCTCCTTGTATTCGTCGACCACCGGGGCGAAGCGCACCAGGTCCGCCTCGCTGCCGGCGAAGGCGTGGCGGCCGTCCGCGGCCGCCGCCGCCCAGTCCGCCGCCCGCACGCGCTGCTCGAAGCGCGCGAGCGCCTCCGCCGGCGGCGGGGCGGCGCCCGCCTCCGCCAGGCCCTCCGCCGCCGCCTGCCGGAAACAGCGCGCCGCCAGCGCCGCCGCGCCCTCCGGCGTCAGCGCCCTGTCCCGCACGCAAAGCGCCGCCGCGAACACCGTCAGATCCGCCAGACAGGACAGAAACAGCTTCTCCGCCGCCATGCGGATCGAGGCGGAAAAGGCGTCGTCCTCGAAATAAAGCCGGTAGCTCGTGCCCATGCGCGTCTTCAGATAGCCGTAGAGCGAAGTTTGCGCGACATAGGAGGAGCGCGTGCGCAGAAAGGCCGCCAGACGCTCCGGCGTGTCCAGCCTGTGGCGCTCGAAACGCGGGCGGAATCGTTCCACAAATGCCGCGACGCCGGGAAGACTTTTCCGCAACATCTTCGCTTTTTTCGGGTTCACACAGGCCAGAATCTCGATTATAGGCGATTCTGGTTCAGTGCGGTATCCCCGACCCCGCGGCAATGCGGAATACCGGAAGAACAAGGCTGGGGACGCCCACGCCCGAACAACAGAAGGGGAGAGAGACGCATGGCGGAAGTAACTTCCGAAACCCGGCAATCCCACTGGAGGAAAACCTCCACCCTAACCTACGTGGTCCTGGCGATCTGGTTCCTGTTCGGGTTCGTGGTGCCGTGGTTCGCCAAGGGCCTCAACGGGGCGTCCTTCCTCGGATTCCCGCTCGGCTACTACTTCATCGTGCAAGGCTCGCTGATCATCTTCGTGCTGTTGATCGTTGTCCACAACCTGCTGCAGGACAATATCGATGAAGAGCACGGGGTGGCCGAAGAATAAGGGAGCGGCTCAATGAACACACAAGCGCAAGGCACGAGGTTCGTCGACAGACTCGGCAAGGTTTACGGCCTTTATACGCTGGGCTTCCTTGCCTTCTTCGCCCTCATGGCCATCATCGAGCAGTTCGGCGTCGGCGCGCGCACCATCGGCGTGCTGTTCCTGCTCTTCACGCTCGCGATCTACGCCACCATAGGCTGGCTGTCGCGCACCATGCAGGTGGATGCCTATTACGTTGCGGGCCGGGAGGTCCCGTCGCTCTATAACGGCATGGCGACGGCGGCGGACTGGATGTCCGGCGCGTCCTTCGTGGCGCTCGCCGGCGGCATCTATTTCGGCGGCTATCCCTATCTCGGCTTCGTCATCGGCTGGACCGGCGGCTATGTGCTGGTCAACGCGCTGATGGCGCCCTATCTGCGCAAGTTCGGCTGCTACACGGTGCCGGACTTCATCGGCACG
>JAJECF010000013.1 GCA_022822125.1 Alphaproteobacteria bacterium | reverse complement strand
GCCTTCGTGAAGGAAAACGGCATCGACGCCTCCAAGGTGCAGATCGAGAATGTCGGCTTCCCGGTGCGCGAGCCGATGCTGGCGCGCGGCGAGGTCGACGCCATCACCGGCTATTCCTTCTCGTCCCATTTCAACCTGATCCGCAACGGGGTCGCGCCGGAAGACGTGAAGGTCATGATGATGGCCGACTACGGGCTGAAGCTTTACGGCAACGCGATCATGGTCAACACGGACTACGCGAAGGCCAACCCCGATGTCGTCAAAGGCTTCGTCGCCGCCACGATCAAGGGCGTGCAGGCTGTCGTCGCCGATCCCGAAACCGCAATCAAGTCGGTGATGGAGCGCAACGAGATCGCGGACGAGGCGCTTGAGCTTGCACGGCTCAAGATGGCGATCCGCGACAATATCGTGACCGACGAGGTGAAGGCGAACGGCTTCGGCGGCGTGGATGCGGACAGGCTGGCCACATCGCTCGACCAGATCGGCGTGACCTACGAGTTCACCAATCGGCCGGACCCCTCGGCGGTATTCGACTCGTCCTATCTGCCTCCGGCGGCGGACCGCCAGCTCTAGCGCCTGACCGGACGCCCGCTCAGGGGGAGGACGCGCCATCGTCATTGTCGAGGACGTGACCCTCACCTATGCGGGCGCCTCCGGCGGCGGCGTCACTGCGGTTCAGGGGCTGGACCTGAATGTAGAGCGCGGCGCGTTCGCCGCCGTGGTCGGCCCTTCGGGGTGCGGGAAATCCACGCTGATGAAGCTCGCCACCGGCCTCGTCCGGCCGACCGCAGGGCGCATAGCGGTGGATGGGGCCACCGTGGAGGGGCCCGTCAAGATCGCCGGCATGGCTTTCCAGAACGCCAACCTGCTGCCCTGGCGGACCATCCGGGACAATGTCCTGCTGCCGCTGGAGATCGTCGAGCCGCACCGCCGGCGCTTCCGCAGGAACAAGGCGGAATATGCCGAGCGCGCGGACAGGCTGCTTGCCCTGGTCGGCCTCGACGGCTTCGCCGAGCGCTTTCCCTGGGAGCTTTCGGGCGGCATGCAGCAGCGGACCTCGCTCTGCCGCGCGCTCATCCACGAGCCTGCCCTGCTGATGCTGGACGAGCCGTTCGCGGCCCTCGACGCCTTCACCCGCGAGGAGCTCTGGTGCGTGCTGCGCGACCTCTGGGCCCGGATAGGTTTCACCGTGGTTCTCGTCACGCACGATCTGCGCGAAGCCGCGTTCCTCGCCGACACGGTCCATGTCATGAGCGCGCGGCCGGGCAGAATCGTGGCGTCGCGCGCCATAGACCTGCCGCGGCCGCGCGACCTCGACGTGTGCTTCGAGCCCGAGTTCGTGGATATCGTTCACGACCTGCGCAGCCGCATCTCGGAGGTCCGGTAATGACGCCGGTGTCGTTCTTCGAACGGACGGCCCCGTTCGCGTTCACGCTCGGCCTGTTCGTCTTCTGGGAGGCGGTCTGCCAGCTCTTCGGCGTCAATCCGATCATCCTGCCCGCGCCTTCCGCCATAGTCGAAGCCACGGTAACGCACTGGAAACCGCTGCTCCGGCATTCGGGAGCGACCATGTGGACGACGCTTGCCGGCTTCGCGATCGCGGTCGCGTTCGGCGTCGTGCTCGGCATGATCGTCGGCTGGTCGCGGGCGATCTACCGGGGGCTCTACCCGGTCATGGTCGGCTTCAACTCCATCCCCAAGGTCGCGGTCGTGCCGATCCTCGTCATCTGGTTCGGCATCGGCGAAATCCCGGCGATCCTGACCGCCTTCCTGATCTCCTTCTTCCCCATCGTGGTGAATGTCGCGACCGGCCTCGCCACCACCGAGCCCGAACTGGAAGACGTGCTGAGGGCGCTCGGCGCGCGCAAGCTGGACATCATCCTCAAGGTCGGCATCCCCCGCGCCCAGCCCTATTTCTACGGCTCGCTGAAGGTTGCGATCACGCTCGCCTTTGTCGGCTCGGTCGTCTCCGAGACGATCGCCGCGAATTCCGGCATTGGCTATCTGATGAGCGTTGCGGGCACGAACTTCCAGATGCCGCTCGTCTTCGCCGGGCTGATCGCGCTCGCCATCGAGGGCATCGCCATGTATGCGCTGTTCGCCTTCATCGAGATGCGCACCACCCGCTGGGCCTTCCGCTCCTCCTTCGCCGCCGGCGGCTGACGGAGCGCGCAAGGGGGCACGAAAGCGTTTTCCTCTCGACATGGGCCGCGCCGGGTTCCACATTGCGGGGTATGTACACGCAGGGGCTCAATCAGGCTGTCGAGGACGGCGGACCCGAGGATGCGGAGCTGCTGGCCCGCTTCCAGGCGAAGATCGACCGCGAGGAGAAGATCGAGCCGAACGACTGGATGCCGGAGGCCTACCGGCAGACGCTGATCCGCCAGATCAGCCAGCACGCCCATTCCGAGATCGTCGGCATGCTGCCGGAGGGCAACTGGCTGACGCGCGCGCCCAGCCTGCGCCGCAAGGCGATCCTTATCGCCAAGGTGCAGGACGAGGGCGGGCACGGCCTCTACCTCTACGCCGCGGCGGAGACGCTCGGCATATCGCGCGCGGAAATGGTGGACCGGCTGCTGGAAGGCCGGGCGCGCTATTCCTCGATCTTCAACTACCCGACGATCACCTGGGCGGATATCGGCGCCATCGGCTGGCTGGTGGACGGGGCGGCGATCATGAACCAGATCCCGCTCTGCCGCTGCTCCTACGGCCCCTATGCGCGCGCCATGATCCGCATCTGCAAGGAAGAGAGCTTCCACCAGCGCCAGGGCTATGAGGCCATCTCCCGCCTTGCCCAGGGAACGGCCGCACAGAAGCGCATGGCGCAGGACGCGCTCGACCGCTGGTGGTGGCCGTCGCTGATGATGTTCGGCCCCTCTGACGCCGAGTCTGCGCACACCTCGCATTCGATGCGCTGGAAGATCAAGCGCTTCACCAATGACGAGCTCAGGCAGAAATTCGTGGACGCGACCGTGCCGCAGGCGCGGCTGATCGGCCTGGAGCCGCCGGACCCCGAACTGCGTTTCGACGAAGAGACCGGGCATTGGCGCTTCGGCGAGATCGATTGGAGCGAGTTCGCGCAAGTGCTGGCGGGCAACGGGCCCTGCAACCGCGAACGGATGGCCGCGCGCCGCAAGGCTCATGCCGAGGGCGCCTGGGTGCGGGAGGCCGCGCTCGCTCACGCGCGCAGGAAACAGGCGCGCGCTGCGGCGGCGGCCGAATAGCGCCCGGCGGGCGAAGCGCATGTCCGACAGCGAAAGAAGTGCCGGAAGCGAGCGGGATTGGCCGCTTTTCGAGGTGTTCATCCGCGCCCGCACCGGGCTGCACCACCGCCATTGCGGCTCGCTGCACGCCGCCGACCCGGAAATGGCGCTCGCCCGCGCGCGCGATGTCTACACAAGGCGCGGCGAGGGCGCGAGCATCTGGGTCGTGGCTTCGGAGCGAATCTTCGCCTCCGACCCCGCCGACAGGGACATGCTGTTCGAGCCGGCAATGTCGAAGATCTACCGCCATCCGAGCTTTTACGACCTCCCCGACGACATCGAGAACATGTAGATGGCGGACGCGCTGACCGCCGCCTATGCGCTGCGCCTCGGCGATGACGCGCTCATCCTGAGCCACCGCCTCTCGGAATGGGTCGGGCACGGGCCGGAGCTGGAAGAGGATATCGCGCTCGCCAACACCGCCCTCGACCTGCTGGGCCAGGCGCGGCTGCTGCTCTCTCACGCCGGCGAGCAGGAAGGCCGGGGCCGGGACGAGGATGCGCTCGCTTACGGGCGCGATGTGCTGGATTTCTCCAACCTGCTGCTGGTCGAGCAGCCGAACGGCGACTTCGCGCAGACCATGATGCGCCAGTTCCTGTTCGACGCCTATGCGGTCGAGCTCTGGCCCCGGCTTTCCGCCTCCTGCGACGAAGCGCTGGCGGGCATCGCCGGCAAGGCCGCCAAGGAAGCCGCCTACCATGTCGAGCAAAGCGCTGCCTGGGTGGTCCGCATGGGCGACGGCACAGAGGAAAGCCACGACCGCGTTCAGGCCGGCCTGGACATGCTCTGGCCCTATGCCGGCGAGATGTTCGCGGCGGACGAGGTGGAGGCGGCCCTGGCGGACAAGGGCATCGCCGTCGCGCCCTGCGAGTTGCAGGCGCCGTGGCGGGCGCGCGTCGAACCGGTGCTGGACGAGGCCGGCCTTGCGCCGCCGGAGGGCGCCGGCACCCGCTCGGGCGGGCGACAGGGCCGGCACAGCGAGCATCTGGGGCATCTGCTGGCGGAGCTCCAATTCCTGCAGCGCGCCTATCCAGGAGCGGACTGGTGAGCCGCACCGCGAAAGCGCGCCGGTTGGCGGAAGCGGTGCCGGACCCCGAAATCCCGGTGCTGACGGCCGGAGACCTCGGCCTGGTGCGCGCGGTGGAGGAGAATGGCGGCAGGCTGGTCGTGCGGCTGACACCTACCTATAGCGGCTGCCCGGCAAGCGACGCGATCCGCCGCGATGTCCAGGCCGCGCTCGCCTCGGGCGGCTTTGCGGACGCCGTCGTCGAGACCAGCCTTGCGCCCGCCTGGACCACGGACTGGATGTCGGAAGCGGGCAAGGCCAAGCTCCTCGCCTATGGCATCGCGCCGCCCGCGCGCGGCCCGGTTTCCTGCCCGCATTGCGGCGGCGCGGCGGTGGAGGAGCTCAGCCGGTTCGGGTCCACGCCCTGCAAGGCGCTCTGGCGTTGCCTCGGCTGCCGCGAGCCGTTCGAGCGCTTCAAGTGCCTGTAAGGCCGCGATTCCACGATCTTGTCGTCGCGCAGGTCCGCCGGGAAACCCCCGGCTGCGTATCGGTGGCGTTCGAGGTGCCGGAGGCGCTGGCCGGGGCCTACCGCTTCGTGCAGGGCCAGTATCTGACGCTCCGTCGGGATTTCGGCGGGGAAGAGGTTCGGCGGTCCTATTCGATCTGCTCGGGGCGGGACGAGGGCGAGTTGCGCATCGCTGTGAAGGAGGTGCCGGACGGGCGCTTCTCCGGCTGGATCAACAACGAGCTCGAGGCCGGGGACACGCTCTCCGTGATGACGCCCGACGGCCGCTTCCATCGCGCTCTCGAGCCTGGCGGTCAGGGACGCTACGCGCTGTTCGCGGCCGGCAGCGGCATCACGCCGGTCATCTCCGTCGCGCGCACGCTGCTCGCCTCGGAACCGGAGAGCGAGGTGCTGCTGTTCTACGGCAACCGGAGCGCCGGGGACGTGATCTTCCGGGACGAACTGGACGACCTGAAGAGCCGGCATCTCGGCCGCTTCTCCGTGCTCCATATCCTCTCCGGCGAGGACCAGGACGTGCCGCTCTGCCAGGGCCGCATCGACGCCGCGAAGACGGAGGCGCTCATCGAGGCGTTCGGCCCGGCGGAGACATTCGACGAAGCATTGGTGTGCGGGCCGGACAATATGGCCGAGGCCGTGCCGGACGCGCTTGCGGCGGCCGGCATGGCGGTGTCGCGCATCCGCACCGAGCGCTTCACCGGCAATCCGGGGCAGGTCATCGCTCCGCAGATGGTCGCCGCCGAGGAGCGCGCAGCAGGCGCGGCCGAGGTCACCGTGGTGCTGGACGGCGCGCGCCGCCGTTTCGCCATGGGCTTCGATGGCGAGCGCATCATCGATGCCGGCCGCCGCCACGGCCTCGACCTGCCCTTCTCCTGCAAGGGCGGCATGTGCTGCACCTGCCGGGCGAGGCTGGTCTCCGGGCAGGTCGATATGCTGCAGAACTATTCGCTGGAGCCTTGGGAACTCGAAGCCGGCTTCGTCCTCACCTGCCAGTCCCGCCCGCTCACCCGCGAAGTGGTGCTCGACTACGATGCGCTTTGAGGCGGGTCGAACAATCTCGGATGCGTAACGACACGGAGGAACTCGCCTATGCAGAATACCGGAATGCCCCATACCGATGCCGCAAGCTCTTCCAAACGCTTCAGCGCTGCATGATGTTTGGGCGACTCCTCGCGATGCGCATGAACAAGGGCGTTTGTATCGACCACGATCAATCGCGGGCATCCATCAGGTCGTAAAGCGCCGCCCGACTATCGACATTCACACCGGGTACCGGTCGGCCGCGTTTCGTCAGAAGGGACAAGGAATGCCCGCGCCTGTCCTCGTTCCCTATATAGTCAGTCAGAATACGCTCGATCAATGTCGTGAGCGTTTCGCCTTCCTCGGCGGCACGCGCCTCCGCTGCGCGGACGAGGCGCTCGTCGAAATCCATGATCGTCTTCATCGACGGAATTCCTAGCTCCCTTACAATACCGAAGTCAATTGCGGCCCGCCATCAGCCGAAAACCGCCATCACTTCCTCGAAGGCCTTCATCTGGCCGCCGGCGGCGGACGACGGCACGAGGATGGGTGTGCGGACGCCGGTGGCGCGCAACTCTTCCACGCCCTCGCGAATCCTGGCCGGCGGGCCGAACAGCGTGACATCCGCGAGCCAGCGGTCCGAGAGGCAGGCGGCGACCGCCGCATCGCCTTGGGGAATGGCGCGCTCGACCGCCTCCATCTCCTCCCGGTAGCCCGCGTCCTTCCAGTAGCTGCGGTAATAGGGAAGCTGCGCATAGCGCGTGAGCGTCTTGCGGTTGACCGCCTTGGCCGCCTCCAGGTCGTCCGAGACGCAGGTGGGCGTCATGCAGGCGATCTCGAAGCCGGCGTCCTCGCGCTTCCCCGCCGGCAATGCCTCCAGCGAGGCCGGGATGTGGCTGCGCGCGGCATTGGCGAACACGATGCCCTCGGCGATCTCGCCGGCGAGCGCGATCATCCGGGGCCGCATCGCCGCCAGCACCACAGGCGGCAGCCCGCCCGTGCGCGGGACATTCCGGATTTCCTCGACGAAAGCGCGGATATCGCCGAGCGGCCTGCCGGGCCTGATCCCCATGCGCTCATGCGTCGGCTGGTGCGACACCCCGATGCCGAAGCGGAACCGTCCGCCCGAAACCTCGTGGATGAACGCCGCCGCCTGGGCGAATTCCTCCGCCTGCTGGAAATAGATCGGCGCGATCGAGGTCGCGAAGACCGCGCGCTCCGTCGCATGCGCGAGCGCGTGGCAGAGCCCGAGGCCGCTGAACGGGCTCGGCGCCCACATGCCGGCGAAGCCGCGCCGTTCGATCTCGCGGGCGAGCTCCAGGGTTGCGAGGCGGCGGCCGGGCACGGCGGTAAGGCTGAGGGCAGGCAAGTCCATGGGGCGGGGCCCTTCCATTGCGAAAGGCGCCAGAGTGGCACGGTTCCGCTTCCGGCGGAAAGCGTTCGCGCCTAGACTTTCCCCGTTATGGCCACCCTCCCCTCCCACGCATCCATCGTCATCGTCGGCGGCGGCATTATCGGCCTCAGCCTCGCCTACCACCTGGCGAAGGCCGGGCGCGACGGCGTGCTCCTGCTGGAGCGCAGGCAGTTCACCTGCGGCACCACATGGCACGCGGCGGGCCTGGTGCGCTCGTCCGCCCCGCATCCGACGCTCGCCGCCATCCTCGCCGATTCGGCCCGCCTCTATGCCGGGCTGGAGGCCGAGACCGGCCAGCCCACCGGTTACCGGCAGACGGGCTCGATCTACACCGCCGGCAATGCCGAGCGCTGGGAGGAGCTCAAGCGCCTGGCGGCGAGCGCGCGCGCTTACGGCGCAGAGGTCGAATTCTGCACGCCGGAGGACCTGAAGCGCCTCTGGCCGCTCATGCATGTCGACGACCTGATCGGCGGCGCGTTCTATGCCGGCGACGGCCAGACGAACCCGGCCGATACCGCTGCCGCGCTCGCCAGGGGCGCCCGGCAGGCCGGCGCCGTGCTGGTGGAGAACGTGAAGGTCACCGGCATTCTGGCGGCCGGCGGGCGCGTCACCGGCGTCGAGACCGAGGCCGGGCCCGTCGCGACGGACTGCGTCGCCAATTGCGCCGGCATGTGGGCGCGCGAGATCGGCCTCATGGCGAATGTCGCGGTGCCGCTCCATGCGGCGGAGCATTTCTATATCGTCACCGAGCCGATGGAGGACGTCGCGGCCGGCCTTCCCGTCATGCGCGACCAGGACAGTTCCGCCTATTACAAGGAGGACGCCGGCAAGCTGCTGATCGGCGCGTTCGAGCCGGCGGCCAAGCCCTGGGGCATGGAGGGCATTCCGGAAGATTTCTGTTCCTGCTTATCCCTGAGATTCATCCAGCGATGAGATTTCGGTAGGGGATGGGCTGGGTACGGGCGGCGCTATGGACGAAGCGCGGGATCATGGTCTGGAGCTGGAAGCGCCGGTTGTACCGCCATGCGAAGCTGGCGAGG
>JAJECF010000242.1 GCA_022822125.1 Alphaproteobacteria bacterium | reverse complement strand
TCGCGCTGGCGGGCCTGCTGGTGCTGTCGATGATGGCCAACCTGGCGCTCACCATGAGCTTCGCCGGGCGCGAGACGGTAACCGTGCTGGTGCCGGCACCGGCGGGCCCCTCTTGGGAGGTCGGCGGCGCCGGTGCCGGCGCCGGCCTGGCCGGCGCGCGGTATCTCGAAGACGTGGCGCGCACGGTGGCGGTGACGCTGCTCACGCTGACACCGGAGAACGCAGCCCATGTCCGCCATGCGGCGGCGCGGCTGTCGCACGCCTCGGCGCGGGGCGCGATCGGCGCCTGGGTCGAGGCCGAGGCCGCCCGCATGGCCGGGCGCGACCTGGCGAGCGCCTTCTACCCCACGGAGATCGAGGCCGACCCGGCCCGGCTCTCGGTCGAGATCGCGGGCGAGCTCGTGACCTGGATCGGGCGCGAGGAGGCTTCGCGGGAGAACCGGCGCTACCGGCTGGTGTTCCGCATCGACGCCGGGCGGATCGGGCTCCTGAGATTCGAACAACTGGAGAGTGGACAATGACGATTATCGGTTCGCGCCCGCGCGCGGCGCTCATCGCCCTGCACATGCTTGTCGTGGGCGCCTTCGCGGCGCCGGTTCCCGCGCTGGCGATGCAGATCCTCGACGCGGCCGACCATGCCGAGCTACGGCCCGACGGTGAAGGCGGTGGAGACCATGCTGAGGAAGGGCGACCGGGTGATGGTCGAGGGCCGGATCGCGACGCGCGGATTCACCGACAAGGATGGAAACGACCGGGCGGTGACCGAGATCGTCGTCTCGCGTCGGCAGGACACGGTGAACATCCTCTCTGCGCGGCGGCAGGAGTCCTCGGCGGAGCCTGAAACCGGGGGCGGCAGCGGCGCTGCGGATCCCGAGGGATGACCCGCCGGCTCCTTCCGCTGACGGCGCTGGCGCTCGTGGCCGTCCTGTGGTCGTCCCCGGCGTCCGCCCAGACCTGCACCGGGCGGTTCGTCAACCCGATTTCGGACGTCTGCTGGGAGTGCATCTTCCCGATCTCGATCGGGCCGATCACCATCGGCAGCGTCTCCGGCGTGCTGGACACGCCCAACCCGTCCTCGCCGATCTGCCTCTGCGGCTCGCCCATTCCGCGCATCGGCCTGTCGCTCGGGGTCTGGGAGCCGGCGAGGCTGGTCGACGCGACGCGCGCGCCCTGGTGTTTCCCCAACCTGGGCGGCCTCACGATAAACCCCGGCCTGCCGGCCGGGCGCGGGCGCACCGGGTCGGCCGGCGGCGACGGCGCCAAGGGCTCGGTCTGGCACGCGCACTATTACATGTACCCGCTGCTCTCCTGGATCGGGGTGCTGCTCGATCTCGGCTGCCTGGAGGGCGGCGGACTGGATATCGCCTGGGCCTCGGAACTCGATCCGGCCTGGCTCGACGACGAGCTCACCTTCCTGCTCAACCCCGAGGCGGCGCTGTTCGCCAACCTGCCCGCCCAGGCGGCCTGCGCCGCCGATTGTGCGGCATCCTCCGTCGGCCTGCCGCTCGATCCGATGTTCTGGTGCGCCGGCTGCCAGGGCGGGATGTATCCGCTGACCGGCAACGTGGCGGCGCATGTCGGGGGCGTGCAGGCGTCTCTGCTGGCGTCCCAGCGCCTGCTCTACCGGCTCCACCGCGCCGGGCTTGCCTGGGGCACGTTCGGCTCCGGCGCGCTCTGCGGGCGCTACCCGATGCCGATCATGAAGAAGAGTCAGTACCGCTGGCAGATGACCCAGCCGGTGCCGGCGGTCGATCCGTTCACCGGCTGCAACCCGACCGGGCGCTCCTCTGTGCTCTGGGAAACCCTGCGCGAACTGCCGGTCGCGGGCGAGAATTTCGGCTACCTGCTGTGGCGGAAAAGGAACTGCTGCCTCTTATGAACACATTGATAAACAACGATATTTTCAACCCCGAGGATACCTCGATGCACGGTTTTCGGCAAGCCCCGACCATCCTGTTCCTGACCTGCGCATTGCTGGCGGCGTGCTGGTCTGGCGCTGTCCGCGCGGACGAGACGGGCAAGGCAGATCCCGATGCGGCCCGGCTGGTCGAGGACGTGCTGCGCAAGGCGGGCAGCGACGATCTCGGCGAGTGGAGCCGCTCGATCCTCGACCGCGCCCTGAAACGGGCCGGCGAAGCCGCACGGCAGACGGTCCCCGGACCGGGGGGAGCCGGCCCCGGCCTCCGAGCCGGGGGGACAGGCCCTGGAACGCCCGGACGGTCCGCCGATCCCCTCCCGGCCGAACGGCATGCGGCGGGGATTGGGAAAGGCGAAGCCGGACGCGCCGGCACGGCGGAAGTGCTGATCTTCACAAGCCTGTCGGTGCCTGCCGCGAGCTGGCGGCAATGGACAAGCGAGGCGGCAGGCATCGGGGTTCCGTTGGTGCTGCGCGGCGTGTCGGAAGACGGACTGCCTGCGACCGCCAGGGAAATCGGCGCGCGCCTCGGTGGGGCAGAGGCCGGGGTCGCCATCGATCCCCGCCTGTTCCGCCTGTTCGGCGTGACGCGCGTGCCGGCCGTGGTGGTGGTGCCCGGCGGCGTGCCGGCGTGCCGGAGCCGGGGCTGCGCGGAGGACCCGGCCCCGCCCCATGACCGCGTGACCGGCAACATCGGACTGGCGGCAGCGCTGGAAGCGGTCGCGGACGAAGGCGCTTCCGGGCGCGCGGTCGCGCAGGCGCTTCTCGAACGCCTGAGAGGAAATGACCGGCCATGACGGAACAATCCGAATTCCCCCGCGACCGCATCGAGATCGCGCTGGACCGGGGAACGCGCATCGTCCGCCTGCTGACCTGGACCGCGATGTTCGCGCTGGTCTGCCTGATGCTGTGGCTGGTCTCCGGCATGGTCGCGAAAGCGGAGGACCCGAAGGCCGCCGCCCGCGCCATCGGCAATGCGGGTAATGCGGCGGCCCGTGCGGTCGCACGGGACTCTTCCAATGCGGCAAACGTGCCGGGCTATGCGGGCACGAACCTGCCGGAGCGGAATATCGGCGCGAGCCGGCTGCGGGACGAGGGCCGGGTGCGGCTCGCCGATCCCGACGATCCGGGCGGCGTCGCCGGGCGCGCGGTGGTCCGGGGTACGATGAGCCGGCCCCCGGCGAACGTGCCGGCGAGCGATCCGATGGTGCGGCGCTCGGAGACCGTCGCCGCCTCGCCGCAGTCGTCCGTTCACGGCGCGGACGGCCTCGCTTCGGGCAGCGCTACCGCCTGTGGCGCGGACCTCCAGGATGCGGACGACGGCGGGTCCTGCGGGTCCGTGCGCTACTGCGTGGGCGCCGGCTGCGAGACGGTGAGCCCGCAAGCGAACACCGGCTTCGTGAACGCGACGACCCGGCTCAACATGGCGGTGGAGCTGGGCGGCGACGAGTTCGACCGCGACGACATGCGCTTCTTTACCGGCCAGCGCCGGGCCTGCCACATCAAGTATTTCGGGCTGGCCAACTGCTGCAAGAACTCCGGCCTGCTGGTCGGCCTCGGCAACTGCTCGGCCTCGGAACGCGAGCTCGCGGAAGAACACAACGCGGGGAATACCCACTATCTCGGCCGGTACTGCTCGAAGCGCACCTTCTTCGGCGTCTGCATCCGCCGCTCGCGGGCCTGGTGCGTATTCGGCTCCAAGCTCGGGCGCATCCTGCAGCAGCAGGGACGCAGCCAGCTCGGCATCGGCTGGGGAAGCTGCCGGGGCCTGACGGTTGCCGAGGTCGAGTCGATCGACTTCGAGCGGCTCGATCTTTCCGAGTTCACCCAGGACCTGATGGACGGATCGCGGGGGAGGGATAGTCCTCGACGCGGAACAGCTTGCCGAGGTCGAGGCGGGCCTGGTCGATGTACTCGTCGTAGTCCTCGATGAAGCGGGCGCGCTGGCGCATCACCCGCTCGCGGAACCCGTCCATGAGCTCGGTATAGTGCTCGTAGTTGGCCACGGTGAGGAGCCGCGCACCCTTGTCGTCCCAGGGGAGCGAGTTGGCGTAGTGCTTCGTCCTCGCCTCGCTCATGGTGGCGGTGAGGGCGGCGAAGGCGGCCTTGGGCAGCAGGCGCTTGTTGTAGCGACCGGCGCTGGTGCTCGCTTCGTGGGCGACGGCGACGTGGTCGCTCGCCTGGCGGTCGTAGAGCCGGCCGGACCAGGCGGCGATGTGCAGCCCGACCAGCATGGCGTCGCGGTTGAGGTCCATCGGTTTCTCCTCTCGGGTTAGCGGAGCGTCCACACGAGGACGTCGAGGAAGGCGGCGAGCTTCCTCCTGGCCGCGTCGAGGCTCGGCGCCCGCACGGCGTATCTGCGCGACGGGGCATCCCCCGCCGGGCGGTGGGTGACCCACCAGTGCATGGCGTTCTCCTTCACTGGGTCTTGGCGGCCGCCCAGCGGATGAAGGCGGGCGAGCGCTGGAGCGCGGGCTCCCGGCGCACGCAGGCGCTGACCAGCGATTCCCCGACCTCGCGGCGCAGCCGGGTGGCGTAGGTCACGATGGCGTCCAGGTTGACGTCGGAGGCCATGCGGTAGAGCGAGCCGCAGAGCGCCATCAGCGTGCTAGCGTTCTGCGGGATGTCGGCGTTCGCGGGATCGTCGAGGACGGCCCGTGGATGGGGCAGCTCGCGCCAGACCTTCAGGAACGCGGTGAACTCCGCCGCCGCGGCCTCTCCGACCGTGCCCCGGAACAGCGCCCGCTCCACCCCGGCATCGAGCCCGTTGCGGTTCTTGACGATGTTGCTGGCAAACTCCCAGCTCCGGGGGCTCGGGAAAGCGTGCTCCTTCGATTCCGGATGAAACTGGTGAAGCATCTCCGGTTCGAGCTCGATGAAGAACAGCACTTCCGGGGCGATGCCGTTCGCTGCGCCCCAGGCGCACCAGTCCCTGGCGTCGACCCGGATTTCCAGATGGACGAAGCGGTTGGCGAGCGGCGTCGGCATGCGGTGGACGATGCCGCGGTCGTTTTCGCGGTTGCTGCAGGCGATGATCGAGGCGCCCTCGGGCAGCTCGTATTCGCCGCACTTGCGCTCCAGGCTGAGCTGGTAGAGCGCGGCCTGGACCATCGGCACGCAGGAGGCCAGCTCTTCCAGATTGAGCATCCATAATGCGGTGCTGGCGGTGGGCGGCAGGAACACCGGCGGCGCCCAGCGCGTCCGGCCGTCCTCGTCGCGCCAGGGGATTCCCCTCAGATCGACGGGGTCGAGCAGCAGCGCGCGGATGTCGACATAGTTGTAGCCATGGTCGCTGGCGACCTGCCGGGCGATCATCGACTTCGCCGCGCCCGGCGGTCCCCAGACCAGCGTCGGCTGGCGGGCCTTGACCAGGGTGGCGAGCACCGCGGCGAGCTCGCTCGGGCGCAGCGTGTAGTCGGCGGAGATGTTGTCGGGAAGCGTCATGGGCATGCTCCGGAATGGCGGGGAAGCGGCGCGGGCCGCCCTCCTCCGGGCGTCCGGCTTTCGCCACGTCCGAGCCGGCCTCCACTCCGGGTGGCTGGACGGCATCCGGGCGGCTGGATGGCGGTTTTGGGGGTGGCTCCGGGCGCGTGACCGTCGACGGTGCCTGCGGACATCGGCGGGAGTGGTCCCGGACGGGGCGGCTGGATGGAAGTTGACCGGCGGCTTGCAGCGCCCGCCACGGCGGCGTTAACTTGCGGGCATGGGTAGCTGGAGCGACAACATTGAGGCGGTCGCGCGCGCCATCACCGCGAAGCAGCTGGGGCATGACGGCATCAGCGAGGAAAGGCTCGCCGCCGACGTTGACATGTGGTGGCATCTGGTCGCGGCGGAGCTTGAGTGCGGGGTCATCGACGAGACCGGCGAATATGTCGGCGGCGAGATCGACTGGAAGCGCAAGATGGCCGGCTATCGCGACTGGATGCGCCGCCACCCGGAGAGCCGCGCGGTCTGGGAGACTGCGCGGTTCGGAGCGCCGCTACCTCGAAACTGAGGCGGCTCGGGACCGCGCCGCACGATCCCCCTTCAGCCCTCGGGGCGGGAGCGGCGTGGAGGCGGCGCCGTCGACCGGGATGCCCGTCAGCTCCGGCAGATACTTCCGTGTGGGCGAGAGCGTGTGGGCGATTCGCCGTTCCAGTTGCACGTATTTCGCGTAGAGGCCCGGACGAAGCTCCGCTGCGCGGCGCAGATCGGCGCGGGACGCCAGAATGCAGAAGCTGCAACTCAGCCTCGACATGCCGGCGGCGTAGGCCCGGTGCGGCGATTGGCCAGCGTGACGGATGACGCGTAACACGTCCTCTGTCGAGAGATCGAAAATCGGCAGCCAGTCAAAGACCTCGCGGCCCGCGACGCTCATCCGGTCATTGCGCCGCCACGGTGTCTTCCTGGCGCGCGCCGGGCTTTCCTGCGCGCGCATGCCCATGGCGTTGACGAGCCGTCCGCCGAAACGTGGATGGGTCTTCAGGTAGCGGCGCAGCTCGCGCTGGATAGGTCCAGCCTTGTAATCGCTGGTACACCATCGCGCCGAATTCGAGGGCCAGAGACCCCGTTCCTCCACCCGTTCAAGGAGGGTCTTGCCGGACGCGACGGGGGCGAAGATCAGCGGCACGCCAGCGGGAAGCGTCGCCTCGATATGCTCGATCGTGCCGGGCCATTCCACCTCGCCTAGCGGGGCGTGCACCGCCACGATCTGGTCGCGGGGAACGATCCGGGACAGCAGGATGGTCATGGCCTGTGAATCCTTGCCGCCGCTGGTGTTGATGGCCACGAGGGCGCCGGCGCGGATCATTTCGTTGCATCGCGGCGGCACGGCAACTTCGGCGATGCGGCTGGACATGGATCGGCCTCCCCGGTGGCGGTGCGGGGTCCGCTCTACGGCCCCCTGGAATCGCCCGGAGGACGCCGGCCTCGAACGCCTGACGCTGAACCGCGGGACCATGTCGTGCGAAACGCCGGAGGCGCCGCTCGGGCAGGAAGGGCGTGGAATGACCGCTGCCGGAATCGAAATGCCGGGCGCTTCGTGCTAACCGTGGGCACCGGCCTCGGCTATGGTCTGTCGGGAGAAGTCGGCAACGGAGGGAGAGAACGGGTGAACAAGTCGGAGATAGCAGGCCGTGTGGCCGGCCGGATCGGAGTCGGACGGTCGGCGGCCGGGGAGGCGGTCGATGCCGTCTTCGAGGCGATCGCGGAGACCCTGGCCAGGGGCGAGGATGTTCGGATCGTCGGCTTCGGGACCTTCGGCACCAGGAGCCGCCCTGCCCGAACGGGACGGAATCCGAGGACCGGCGAGAGCCTGAACATTGCCGCCTCGACCACGCCGACCTTCAAAGCCGGCAAGCCGTTGCGGGATGCCGTCAACGCAGGCGGCTCGTGATCGGCGTGGCGGGCGATCGAGGACTAGCGGGGACAGGAGGGGCCGCGTGTTGAATTCGGCCGCTTGCCGTATGAAGACAGCGCGCGCTCCAGCGGGAGCGCTGACCTGCGAGAAATCAAGCAGGGCTATGGGCTTGACCCCGGGGCACCGCGCCCGCTACCGGGGAGCTGCTGAAACAAGCAGATTGGTGTGCGCGGGGCACTACCAGTCGATGTCGCTCTGAAGACGGCTCGAGATGCCTGTGAGGGGCATGAACGCTCAAATGAACAAGTGGGGCATCGCCTGTGAATCCAGGCTCCATTGCGTCCCGATCGAATTGCCAATGCTAAGTCAGAATTACTTATACATGGCAACCGCCACATCAACGCTAGCCCGATCAATTCCTACTACCTTGAGGGGGTACCTGTGACCGTCATCGCCGATTTCGAACAGACCCTACGCCGTCGTTCCCCAGCGCACTACGGCCAGTGGTATGCCGTGGATCTCCATAATCATTCTCCAGCGAGCTTCGATTACCGCGGAAACAAATCTTCCGTCCTTGACGATGCCGTGAATCATTTGACGACAGTACCGGTTGATATCGTCATGTTTACCGATCATCAGACATTACCGTCACGAAGCTTCACGGAGGAATTGGCCAAGCGCTCTCAGAAGACAATATTGCGTGGCATTGAGTTTAACATCTTTGTGGATGCGTGGACAAAACCACAGGGTAAAATTGAAAAGAACGCCTTCTTTCATTTGTTGGCAGGCTTTGACCCAGAAGCGTCTCAAGACGCTGACTATTGGTTTGAGCATATCAAGAAGGAATGTTCCCACTCCAAGCGCAATATTGGTGGCAATGACATATACGGTCTCAATGCTCCCGTAGACAAGGTGTGCACACTCCTACAAGAGGCAGGCGCGATCTCCATTCCCGCCCACCTCCATACCGAAAGCGACGCATTCAAGAGTCGTAGCATTGATGACATCTATGGCGACGAAGAGTTCCTTCGTTTGGCGAAAGATCACTTTACCGCGCTTGAAATCACCCAACCATCAACAGCGACGTTTTTTGACGGAGGTCACTCAGAAACGAACTATCTCCAAAAGACCTGCATTCGTTCGAGTGATGCTCATGATGTCACAAAAATTGGTCGAAGGGTGACGTACGTACAACTGGAACGACCTACATTTTCAGAGTTGCGTGGAAGTCTGAGTATGCCCTTTCGGGTATCGTTGCAGGAACCCAGTGTAACAGAAAGCGAGATTATTGGTATAAACGTCACCGGCCAATTCTTTGCAGACCTCTGGTTGTCATTCTCCGGTTACTGCAATGCCTTCATCGGAGTCAAGGGATCGGGTAAGACCTCTGTTCTCGAATGCCTGAGATTCGCCCTTGGGGTAACTGTTCCAGATACACGACGTGACGATGTCCAAGCGCACTTGGCCAACATCCTTGGACCAGCCGGCACTGTGCGTGTACTGATACGACGGAAGGATGGTGCAAAAGTCCTCGTTCAACGAACGGCGAGCAGACCGGACCAGTTTATATTGACATTCGAAGACGGCAGGCAAGAGCAGGTCCAGAATCCGGATGCCCTAATGTTCCCCTCTTACATCTTGGGTTGGCACGAGATCGAGCAGGCAGCAACCGACCCGAACATTCGGCAGCTATATCTCGACACTATCGCGGGACGGGAGCAAATTCGTCAATTGCAAGAAACGGTAGAGTCAAGTGCCAACGAAGTAAAATATCTCCATGAACAGCTCATGGGCAGACACTCGACGTTTCTATCATTACATGATCAAGTACGCAGACTTAGGGATCTACGAGCGGGCCTTCAGAGACTTACCGACGCAAACCTCATTGCTCTTCGCGACTCATACGAAAAGGCCATAAGGCATCGAGACGCAACAAGCGAGTTGATTCTTAGATTGCGGGATACCTTAGCACATTTCTCCGGTCGCGCTCACGGCTTGCTGACTGATATTGATATAGTGTCTTTTGACGGGGAGTCTCCTCTTCAAGAATTTGCGAAGTTTTCCGCAGACACGCTGATGAACCTCAAGCAAGACATAGACCAATTTGTGGTGGGTCACACGGCTCGGATAGAATCCGCGATAAGCTCATTAGAAGAGAAGTCTGAAGAAATGGAGCAATCGTTTCAGCAATTCTCTGAAACGTACACCGGAGCGGTAGCGAAGCTATCGCCTGAACAGCAGCGTATGCTAGAGTCACATCGGCAAGTGATGGAAGATACCAGAGCGTTGTCTAGATTGGAAAGTCAATGCGATAGTGAAAGGCAAAGCCTCGAAGGACTGCTTACGGAACTGATTCGGGCGTCCAATGCAGTTGCAGATGCCCTCGATGACCAAACGCGACTTCGCACACAGAAGGTACAGGAATTGAATAGGCGCCTTAAGAGCTATGGAATTAGCCTAGAGGTTGCGCCGTTGGCGCGGCGCGGTCTGTTTGACGATTTATCGCAACGATATTCGACGGGAGCGACTATTTTCAGCGAGCTTAGCTCCCTTGCTCCTAGCGAAAGGCGGCATCATAGACGACTCGCGCAGGGATACGAAAGCATGAGAAGGGATCTGCTCGAGGGATTCACGCTTTTCATAAGCTCCTCGGAGTTCATGGGTTACCTGACGGCGTATGAACAAGATGATTTGCAAATTGGATTCGACGTAGGCAAGTCTGGGGAGCAATATAGCCCCATAGACCAGCTTTCGGCAGGTCAACGTTGTACGGCAATATTTCCACTTCTATTGGAACTTCAAGAAGGACCCTTGGTAGTAGATCAGCCTGAAGATAATATGGACAATCGTCATATCGCCGATTCAATTGCACCTGCTTTGTTGCAGGACAAGAAGTCCAGACAGATAGTGTTCACGTCTCACAACGCTAACCTGGTGGTCTTGACCGATGCCGAGCATATAGTGATGTTTGAAGGCAGTGGCTCGCAGGGCACGGTCCATGCGCGAGGGTTTCTCTGTACCAGCCACTCAAGGATTTGTTCCGAGGTGATATCTATATTGGACGGGGGCGAGAAGGCTTTGAGACAACGGCATCAAAAATATGGAACGGTTAGCAAGTAGCATCGTTGTCGAAAAGGACGATCAGAAAGTATGCAAGGTGTTGTGCCGTAAGTCACCTGTCTTGGCAGGTGAGGTGAGCGGTTCCCCCGATCCGGGGACGAAGCGCCTAAGTTCGCGGCTACCGCTCGACGGCCGCTGGTTGTTGGGCCCGCATTATGAATTTCGATGGGTCGTCGAACCACTCTCGGAAGTCAAGGCGGCCGGCATCTGTGAGTCAGTCGACGTGGCGGTCGATACACGCGGCGAGCGCCGCGTCGTCAGCCGGCAGCGCGAACTTAGCGATTTCGGCCGGGCTGTCGAGAGCGGTCACCGCGATGGCCTCGGCATGAGTCTGAGCTTCGGCCCGGCTGCCGATGACACCTGAAGACAGCGTCGCTTCGGCATTCTGCGAGCGCCTGCCGCGGGCAACAGGCGCTCGTGATGCTCTGAGTCGAGAGTCAGCCGTGCGCGCGACTGAGCTGGGTTCGTCGCCGACCAGCCGATTGCGGTGCTGAATGTGATCGGCGAGGTCAGGGCCAGGGACTTTGGGACCATAGCCCGAGGGGAGACGCGGACGTGCACGGAACGGACGCAGCCGAGCATCGAGCCCAGGAAGGAATCGAAGAAGACGCCGTGACCGAAGAAGGTGGACTGCGATCTCGGGCTACGGAGCGAGACGATCCGCTGTTGCGCGCAATGGTATCGAGTTGGCAGATTGCGTCCGGTAGGAGCGGCGCTTACCGTAGGCGAGACCGGTTGCGACAGCGACGCGGAGATGGGACTGGAATTCGGAAACGTGGAGATCGGCCCGTGAACGAGGGGTGCGGCGCCAAGGGCGGACCAAGCAGGATCGTCGCGATCGGGGCTGAGGCGCGCGGAGGCCCGGTTCGCCGGACGCGTTGGGAGCCACGGCGGCAGCGGCCGCAGGCCGTAGTCCGATGACTGACTTGTTGCTGTCGAATGATACGCTCAACCGGCTTCGATCGGCCTCGAAACGGGTGAGGAATCCCGGTGCCCGTTGGCTGGAGAAACCTGGAAGGCACAAACAGCGGAATTTCAATGCTGTAACGGAAGACGGGGCGGTCTACCGGATCTACCAGAGGCAGAATCTGGATGACGATCTGGACTTTTCATGCGGCTTGGCGCTGACGCGGCGCGGCGGAAAGCCGCTGAGCTTGGTTCGCTACAACGGGGCGAGCCACGTACACGGCGAGATCCGCTACGCCTGTCATGTTCATCGCGCGACGGCCGAGGCACTCGCGGCCGGGAGGAAAGTTGACAGTCACGCTGAAGGAACGGATCGGTACAGGACCGTGGAGGGAGCGCTCGCGTGCCTGATAGAAGATTGTGGCGTGGAGGGTCTTTCCGCGGATCATGACGAGCGGGACTTGTTCGATGGCTCTTGATCAGGTGCAAATGGAAAAGCTGCTGTGCGAGCGCCTGTGCGCTGAGGTTAGGATGCACCGGCGCGAGGACGATGTGCTGATGATAGAATCGCCGTTCACGTTTCCAGATGGCGACCACTTCCCCATCTACTTGTCCGAAACAGCGACCGGAGGCGTGAAGCTCAGCGACCGCGGCCACACTCTAATGCACGTGAGCTACGAGCATGACGTGGAGCTGTTCTATGAAGGCGCGAGGGCGTCTCTGCGTGAGCAAATCGTGCGCGAGAGCGGCATCGAAGAAGACGAGGGCATCTTCTCCATCGAGACGCCGCCGGACCAGGTGGCGGGCGCGCTGTTCAGGTTCGGGCAGGCGTTGACGAAAATTCATGATCTGACGTTCTTGAGTCGCGAGAGGATCGCCTCGACGTTCTACGAGGACCTGCGCGGGCTGGTCTTCACCATCTTGGACGAGGAAGTCGTCGAGAGGGACTACATTCCGCCTGAGGTTCCGGACGCCAACCACTATCCGGTCGACTACTGTTTTGAGGGGAAGGACGGGAGGTCGGTGTTCCTGTACGGCATTCCGAGCCGCGACAAGGCGCGGTTGACGACAATCATGTTGTCGCATTTTCTGCTCCACCGCGTGCCATTCGAGTCGGTCATCGTGTTTGCGGATCAGCAGGAAATACCGAGACTCGACCTCGCACGTCTGACCAATGTTGCCGGAACCGCGGTCGCCTCACTCGAGGCGGAAGATGATCTGCGCCGAAAGATCGAACGTCTTGCTGCGTGAACGCGTTCCGGTGAGAGCGCGCCTCCTGCGCGGCGATGGGTGTCGATGGGTTATCGAGAGCGTGCTCGACGGGAGGGCCGGTTCGGTCGCTGTCAGCGACATTTGAGCGCGGCACTTTGGGCATGGTTGGGTCAACGTTTGGGAAATGGGACGATGTTGATTCCTGTGCAGGCAAAGATGGTGTGCATCTTGTAGGCGGACTCGCTGTAGCCTGCGGGAATCTCGGCGGGCACTTTGGTCTTCAACGCCACTCCACAGAAATGCGGGAACATCCATGAAGCAATTCAAGGATCTGGACATCATCGGTCCCGACGAGCAACTCCCCCTATTGGTCGATGCGGTTTCAAGGGACTTGCCAGCCGGCTGGCAGCGTGATTCCGAAGCAGAAGACCGTGTGGACTCGCTTGGTCGTAAGGGTACGGAGGCAGGATTCGTTTTTGCCCGTGACGCCACAGAGGACGACCCGGCTGCTCGCCTCTTTCTGCATCGCGAGCGCGGACGGTTGCGCGTCTCGAACATTGTTCCGCGCGACCCCGGACACCTGTCGATGCATCAGTACAACGCAATCCTCGACGAATTCTCGGAAACCCTACGCACGCACCTGCTGTCAATCAGCGAACTCAAGATGCACGTTACGAGTGACGAGGCCGCCATCACCGACTGGCTGTCCAGCGACGCCGCGGACCTGCTGACGTACTTCTCCAACCTTGCGAACATGTCCACCGGGGCGTCGCATCCGATGGACTTCGAACGGTGGGCGCGCTTTCTGGTTGAGACTCACCGGGAACGGTCCACCCTCCACAGCAGTTTCCTCTCGCGCTGGCTAGTCGAGGAGCTGGGGTGGCCCGAGGACCGCGCTCACGATCTCGCCAGGGACTACGAGTTCGCGCGTGACCTGCTCAAGGCTTATGACGATTCCTGATGACCGCCTTGGCCTGCGATGACCTTGCCGCCGAGATCACAAGGGCCGACGTCCCGGTCCTACTTCTCGACACGTGCACGATCCTCGACGTCGTTCGGGCACCCGTCCGAGACCAGATGGGCACCCACGACATTCGTGCCGTACACACCTTGATTGGCCGGGCTGCCGGAGCACAGCCTACGGTCTCCTTCGTGATTACCGCCCAAGTTCTTCAGGAGTTTAGAGAGCACATCGACGAGGTGGAGACCGAGACGGGCGATGCGTTGAAGAGAGCTTCCGACAGATTCACGGCGATCCTGAGACGCATGCAGGCGCTGTCCCCCGAGGACTGCATCCCGGGTGCCGTCGAACTTGCGTCCTTGGGATTTCCGGAGAGAGGTCGACAGATCGCGGACCAAATTATTCAATCGAGCTCCGTCTTGGACGAGCATGCCGACGATATCCTGAAGGCGTACCGCCGAGTCACGCTTGCAACGCCGCCCGCGACCAGAGCCAAACAATCCGTCAAAGATTGCCACATCACGGAGAGCTATCTTCGACTTGCTGCCAACCTTCGCTCAGCCGGATTTTCGCGAAACATAGTGTTCACAAGTTCGAACACCAAGGATTATCAACAAGACCAACCAAGCCTGCATCCTGTACTGAGGGCGGAATTTGATTCCGCCTGTCTTGAGTATTCGCCCAATTGGTCGGCCGCGCGGCATGAACTGGACCGCCTCCGCACGCCGTCTTCAGCCTCCACTCCCGCTTAGCCAGCTGTCACGGGCGCGAACAGGTAATCGAGCTGTTCATTCGACTTACCGTAGATTGTGGGCGCTCAATGCGTCTTGGTCTTGTCTACCTGTTGGAAGGGCGACAAATTTCTGACGATGCTACCGGTGATCCGCGCGGCGGCGGTCTGGATCGAAACCCATGCCGGGTGCGCATATGGGGCTGTTGTCCGCACCTGGGTGTGACCGAGCAGTTTCCCGATCATCGCGAGGCTCTCGCCCAAGGCTAGTGCTCTGGCCGCGCACGAGAGTCCTCAGGTCGTCGGTTCACACGTTCTCGAGGTTGGCGCGCGCGGATGCGGTGCCAAGGATTCCGGAGGTCGGTGATTCGGGAGCCCTGCGACCTGCTGCGATAACCCAAGAACTCTTCCTCGCGGGGCAGGGCCGTTAGGACGGCGCGGACGTCGGGTCCAGCGGCACGACCCGGCAACCGGTCAGTTGCAACAGGCGGAAGGCCGCGACCGCCGAGGGCATCTGGGTCTCGGCTTCGCGGAAGACGGCAAGCTCAAACGAGGTCAATCAGGGCCGTGAGGTTGATTCAATCTGCTTTCTATACGATGACAGATGCTGCGCGCGTTTCGCCGAAAAAGTTGAAGAAGCAAGGAATTCCGCCAGCTTGCGCGCGTCATCGGCGCATCGAAACGCGATTCTGACGAAACACTTGGCTAAGGTCCGTGGAGGTAACCGCGCGTCGGAGACCCAAAGCAGTTGAGATCGAGACCCATCACAAATATGGAGAAGAGACATGCCGCTATGGAAAATGGAACAGATAACTCCTTACTTTGAACGGGATGGCAATCATTCTAAGCACAATCCACTTGGTACAAAGTTGGTCAGGGATTGCTTAACAAATTCCGAAATAGGAACAATAGACTTTGTGGAGGAAGGAGGTTCCTACAATGGAGAGAATATTACCACCCCAACCATTATGGCTCATACATTAGTTACAGCCAAATCCCCCGCTTATAGAAAAGAGAATCCTGATGCGAATTCATATGAAAAAGCGGCTAAGGCACTTTATAAAGTCTATTGGGGTAATCTTTCGTGCTGGGGAAAGATCCATAGAATGTGTTATATGTGGTCTCTTCCTGCGATAGCCGTATCGTTGTTCCTTATTCTAATGGAGAGTATTGTCCCTTATCTGGCGGGATGACCAATGACTTTCAATTGAAAATCAAACTAATGCACTGCCCGGGAATGGGGCCCTTCGGAAAGCGATACCAATTCGTCGGTCGAAAGTCGTGGAATTTATTTTGCGCGCTCCGCCAGCACCCTATCATCGGAGGTTCATTTGAATCTACATGAAGTTGCGAAAATCGTAGATCGTATCAACGATGTTTGGATTCTGCTGCACAATGTCAGCAAAATACTTCGAATAAACCAACGTGGCTGGTAACTTCTTGTAGAGCGTATTGTTGTTCCAGTCCATTTTCGTAAGTCCCAAGATGGCGGCGCAGGTCTCGTGCCATCCACCAGCGCCCGTGAACCTGCGCAGCAATATCGGAGAAGGCGTCGGTTTGAGCGGACCTTCCTTGTAAACATTGTTCCTCGGGTTGCCGACATGGACCCCGATGACGCTTCCTTGCGTCCAAAGCAGCGCTTCATCGCGTTCGATGGGAATATACGTTCCCCGCTCGACGGGATAATTGTGCGGCCTCCGCGTCTCCCGTTCGTCGAACCGTATCCCCTTCCACGGGACACTCTTGACGATCTGAACCAGTTCCACCTCCGTACCGTCGCGGAAACTGTCAAGCGCACCCAGAATCTCTTCCTCCTTGAAGGCGGTGTTCTTGTGAACCGTTATTTTTCTTGGCGTCCGTCCGAAATGCCTGCTCTGATAGATCTGAAGACTACGCGAGAGCACGGACTGCATCTCGTAGTACGAAAGATACGGGTTCCGCCGACCGTCCTGGGTGAACTCGCGCGCGTCATAGGCGACGAAATGGAAGCCCGTTCCGTCCGGATCGAAAATCTGGCTGCAGCAGGTGCTGTAGAGGTTTCCACCTGCGGCGGTCTTGATCGCATAGCTGATACCGATGAACGCCTCGTCCTGGCTCAGTCCGGTCAATTTCCACGGCACGCCGCCCGCCTTGGCGTAGACCGCAACGCTCAGCCCCCACATCACGTTGGCCCGGCAGCTGCGTTCAAAGCTGTTCTCCCTGAGGATCTGCACCGGAATGTCTGACGGCGCGCAGTAGGCCTTCAGGAAATCGTGAAAGTTGAAGTTCTCCCCCTCGAAGCACGAGGACCAGCCCGGCGGCAGGTAAACCAGAGCGACATCGAAACTGCCCCGCACGCCTCTCAGCTTCGAAATGCACTGGAACAGGTCGCGTGCCAGCTCCGTTTTCGCACCAGCCTGCGCATGGGCGTCCAAGCTGTCCGGCACGACAATCCGTACGCGCTCGTCCAACGGTGCGACGGGAGCGCGGAACAACTCCGTAGAGCCTGGATAGTCCGGATAGTAGTTCGTCGCTTCCCGGGGCGAAGCCGGTTTTTCAAGCTCCTTGACCAGGCCCTCAAGTTTTCCCAGGTCGCGCTCCAGCGCCACCAAGGCAAACCGCAGCTTGGTGGGCGCCCCCAACTGTCGTCCGTAGGGACCGTGCCCGAGCAGGCCCAGCAACGGGTGCTTGTGCCTGCCCCCCTCTGCAAATAGCAACGTCGGCTCTTCCAGCTTGGTGTAGCCGGAGAGTTCTTCTCCGATGCTGCTCATGAAGCGAGCCTCCGCGCGAACGCCGTTCGGCTCCCCACGCGAAACGCGGGGTTGCCGGCGGCCTCAGGGCCATCCGATACGTTCAACGCAACTTCGACCCCCGTCTTGTCGGTATCCAAGATCAGCTGTACCCATGCGCTCAGAAGCTCGTTGTACTTGCCGTTGAACCGATCTCGGCGACGGCGGTCCAAAAACTCCGTCGCGTCGTGCCGGCTTCTGGCAGGCCAGATCCACAAGTCCGGATCGATCACGAGCCATACCGCGCCATTTCTCATGTCGGCCGAAATGCGCGCGGCCTCGGCCCAGCAAACCTGCTCCGCGCGTGGGTACTCGTCGGTAACCTCCGAAAACAGCCCCGGAACGGTGCCGCCGACCTTTCCCACAACGCGATGCAGGGCATCGAGCGCACCGATATCCTCAGCATGAGGGTCTGCGATCAGATATGCCGAAGAACGCGTCGTCCGCGACAGGACCGGCCGTGCGCGGGCAATCGCAGCGCAGATCGCCTCCTCCAGGAAGCCCTTCACGTGCAGGTTTTCCGCCGCCGTGAAGTCCGACGGAACCTCCTCTTCCCCGATCGACACGAGATCGTTTCCGAACTGCTCCTTGATGGCGTCCCGCTCCCCCCAGCACCACACGGTATCGGACTTGGTTAGGATCAAGCGCCCGCGGGATTCGTGGCGCGCCTCCCGCAGGTCCGTCCATTCCTTTGGTTTCTTGAATGACAGGGACAGGCAGCGTCGCGGAAGCTCGCGGATCGGCAGCGCATTGAGACGCAGCAGCGGCCGGCCTCGGCCGCTCGCGGGCAGCGCGATATTCACGGACGCCACTCCCGCCTTATGCACCTTCGCATTCAACTCCGCAGGCTTCTCGTCCAGGTTTCGCCAAAGCCGCAGCATCAGCGCGTCATATGTCTCGATCTCGACGTAGCGCGCGTTGACGCCTGCGCGTTCCGCTTCCTGGAGAAGTCGCTCGACGCTGAGCGGCACTGCGCTCCCTTTCAGCCCGGTCCACAACAAGCCGTGGGGAAACGCATTTCCACCCTCCAACACGCTGTGCAAGACCTTCATGACACTGGCGTCCCGCCCGCTGTAGCCTGCAACGACAAGCCCGAACCGCCTTCCGGCGTTCACCAGGCATGCCGCCAGCTCCTCGTTCTGCCTCACAAGATCATCCGGCAGGTTCTTTATGCTCTCGTAGCGGAAATCACCGTGCAGCTTGCAATAAATCGGGAATTCTTCGTTGTTTAGCGCCGCATTAGCGGCGTGGGAGCCTTCCAGGTGAAAGGCCGCGATCGACTTCTCCCCCACTTCCGCAACGGACTTTTCGACCACGCTGTCGAAATTCGTTGTAAACACTGCCCTCGACAGACCGGCCGCAATCAGCGCCCCCAAGACTCGGTTGCCAACTGATAGCGAGACCCGCTCTTCCGAGAGAATGGCTCTCAGGTAACGTCGCTGTCGTTCCCTGTCCGTGCCGAAAATTTTTTCGAAATAGATTGCATACTCGTCGTCCGCCCACTGCTCCGGAAAACCCCTTGCGTCCATGAAGCTCTGAATGCGCGCCTGAACGGCTTCGTTCTGCATGTCTTGCCGCTCAATTTCCTGATTTTCCTCGCGGCAATAATGCCGACGCTTCAAATCCCATATAATGTCCGTGGCCGTCGGCAGCCCTGCCGATCGAGACGCTCCCGCGCCAAGAAACCATGCAAAGTTCTGCGGACGTGCACAAAAGAGGCTCGTGAGTTCCGCCTGATCGATCTGTTTTGCCATTCGTTCACCGACCCCAAGGAAAACGGCTTTGTCCTCATGGTGAAGGGCGAGTCCTTCCGATTCCCGAACGATTGTCAACTAAGCGGATTGTGTGCTCGCTCTCAGCTCGGCGACACCTGAGGCCGACGTGTCTTAGTCCGACTGGGCCTGATCGATTTGCGCGGCGACAGGCTGGTGCGCATCGGCGCGCCGAGCGCCGTGACGCACGACGGCACCATGCGGTGGGTCGCGCTCTGTCGGCTGCCGTTCATGCGGGCGTGCTGGAGGCGCGCGGCTTCCTGTTCGGCATTGAGCTTCCCGGGTAAGCAACTAAATTCGCTGACGAGGACATGGAAGGCCAGTCGTGGCCTGGGGATCGAATGGATCCGATTACTGCACGATGACAGAAGCCTCTCCGGATCCTGCGGATGGGTCGAAGAATCAAGGAATTCCAACCGTTTCCGCGTGCAGCCGCCGCGTCGGAGCGCGATTCTGACGAAACGAGGGCATATACGATTGTTGGGGACCTCTGCCTCCACAGGAGGCGCCGGTTGACGCTGCGGTGCGGCGGTCCTATGCCCCGAAAGACCAAGGGCAGGCGGACGGTACAGGGTAGTGAGCGAGCGAATCGCGCGGCTGCGCATCGAGCTTCAGGAACTGGAACCGACGATCTGGCGGCGGATCGACATGCCACTGTCGGCGACGCTGGAGGCCTTGCACGAGGCAATCCAGATGACCATGGGCTGGAGCTTCTCGCACCTGTGGGAGTTTCGAGGTCGACGGCCGGAGCTACGGCGATCCGTCGTTTCGGGAGTTCGACGACGAGCCGGTGATCTACAAGGCGAAGGGGCTGCGGTTGGGTGCCGTGATCGCGCGCGGCGTGGATCGGTTCGTCTATGTCTACGACTACGGCGATAACTGGCGCCATGACGTGACCGTCGGTAGAGCGGCTTGAAGATGCAGTCGGCCGCGCCCGCCTCGTCGACGGTGACGACGACGCCCCTGGCGCCTTATCCTTGATCCTTGGCTTTCCCTGAACCTGTAATTTTGCAGGATGGCGGCGTTCCCTGTTTGTGCAATATGGTTGCGTCCGGCAAGAGGCTGGAGAGGAGTCCGCGTCATGTGTGTCCCGACGATCGGCGCCGGGGAATGAGCCGTTCCCCGGCGACGCGGCTTCCGGTGCACACGGTCGGGACAACGCGCCGGGAGGAAGAGGCGTGAACCCGGACGACGCCTTCGAGCGCATCGTGGGTTTGTTGTACGAGGCCGCCCTCGAGGACGCGCTCTGGCCCGCCGCCGCGACCCTGTTCGAGGAGGCGATCGGCGCCAGCGGGAGCATCCTTGCGGTCAGCGAGGGGTCCGGCGACGACGCGCGCCTCCACTTCGCCAGGTATCTGTACCGCGGCGAGAGCCATCCGGACAGGGTGCGGGAGTATTTCGATGTCTACCACGCGCAGGACGAAGGGATACAACGCGTCAGGCAGCTTCCCCGCGGCCGGCTGACGCACGGCCCCGAGCTCTATACCGAAGAGGAGCGGAAGACGTCGGCGGCGTTCAACGAGGGCCTGCCGCTTCTCGGCTGCCGGAACGGCCTGGCCGCGCGCTTCGACGGGCCGGACGGCCTGCGCATCATCCTGGGCACCGGCGACCCCGTCGGCGGCGATGGCTGGGAGTCCGCCAGGCTGCGTCTGCACGAGCAACTGCTGCCGCATGTCCACCGGTCCGTCGTGATCCGCCAGGCGCTGGCGGCGGCCGACGCCCTCGGTTCGGGCCTGGCGGGCCTGCTGGACAGCAACCGGATCGGCGTCATGCAGCTCGACCGCGACGGGCGGGTGCTGGCGGCGAACGGGCCGGCCCTCGACATCCTGCGCCGGGGCGACGGGCTCACCGACCGCGACGGCGCCCTCGACGCCGTGCTGCCGGCGGACCGCGGCCGCCTGCATCGGCTGCTGGCGCGCGCGCTGCCGGACCTGTGGGGCAAGGCCCCGGCCGGGGGCTCGATGACGGTGGAGCGTCCTTCGGGCCGCTCGCGGCTGGCGCTCCACGTCAGCCCGGTGGGCGACGCGGCGGCGGATTTCGGGGGGCGCCGGGTGGCGGCGCTGGTGCTGGTGGTGGACCCGGAGCGCCGACCGCGCATCGACGCGGAGCAGGTGGCGGCGGCGCTCGGCCTGACGGCGTCCGAGGCCCGGGCGGCGGCACTGCTCGCCGAGGGTCGGTCGGTGCTGGAGATCGCCGCGGCGACGGGCTGGCAGGCGGGTTACGTGCGCCGTCTTCTGAAGCGGATCTACAAGAAGCAGGGCGTGTCCGGCCAGGTGCCGCTGGTGCCGCGGGTGCTGGCCCTTGAGGCCCTGCCCCGGGACTGAGAACGCGCCGGGCGGCGTCCCTGCCGTCTCTCCTCTTTCTCGCCCCTTCCGGTTTCGTCATGCGCTGCCGTGCGCCGGACTAGTCCCATACGCGACCGCCGACGGCACGGCGACGGCGGGCGAGGACTACACGGCGACCACGGGCACCCTCACCTTCGCGGCGGGCGAGCGGGTGAAGACGGTGTCGGTGCCGATCCTCGACGACGGCCATGACGAGGGGCACGAGACGTTCCTGCTGCGGCTCTCCAACGTGGCGGGCGCGCGGGAAGGCGATCTGGAGGCGACGGGGACGATCGAGAACACGGACAAGATGCCGAAGGCGTGGCTGGCGCGGTTCGGGCGCACGGTGGCCGAGCAGGTGGTGATGAGCGTCCAGGCCAGGCTCGACGCGCCGCGCACGGCCGGCGCCCAGGCGACGCTCGGCGGGCAGGCGCTGCCGTCCTGGGCGCCCGGCTCGGGTACGGGGCAAACGGCTGGCGCGGGCGCGGCCGATGACGACGGGACCGGCGGGACTGCGGTGGCGGGCTTCGGCGGCGACGAAGCGGCGCGGCGCGACGCGGAGCGGCTGACGCGGTGGCTCGCGGGGACCGAAGGGCGGGACGACGAGGCGGGCCCGGAGGACCGGAGCATGACGGGGCACGAGGTGCTGGCCTCGACGGCGTTCTCGCTGACGGTGGCGCCGGAGGACGGCGGCCGGTCGGCGGCGTTCTGGGGCCGGGGCGCGTCGTCCTCGTTCAGCGGGCGCGACGGCCCGCTCACGGTCAACGGCGAGGTGGTCTCGGCGACGCTCGGGGCGGACTGGCGGTCGGGACGCTGGCTGCTGGGCGCGATGGTCAAGCACTCCATCGGCGAGGGCGACTATTCCGGCGACGGCGGCTCGGGAGACGTCGAGAGCACGCTCACCGGCATCTACCCCTATGCGGCGGTGGATCTGAGCGCGCGTCTCAGGGCCTGGGCCGCGGCGGGGCTCGGCGAGGGCACGCTCAAGCTCACGCCGAAGAACCCGGAGACGGGCGAGGACGATCCGGCGCTGGAGACCGACATGTCGCTCGGCATGGCGGCGCTCGGCGCGAAGGGCAACCTGGTGGAGCCGGCGGGCGGGAGCGGGTTCCGGCTCGATGTCGAGGCGGACGCGTTCTGGGTGCGGACGTCCTCGGAGAAGGCGCCGGGGCTGGCGGCGGCGGAGGCCGACGTGACCCGGATGAGACTGGGGCTCGACGGGGGATATCCCGTCGCGCTCGAAGGCGGCGGCGTGCTGGAGCCGACGTTCGAGCTCGGGCTGCGCCATGACGGGGGCGACGCCGAGACCGGCTGGGGCGTCGACATCGGCGGCGGGCTGCGGTGGAACGACCCGGCGCTCGGGCTGTCGGCCCAGGTCGCGGGCCGGGGTCTCATCGCGCACGAGGCGGCCGGGCTCAAGGACCGGGGCGTCTCCGGCTCGCTCGCCTGGGATCCGGACCCGGCGTCGGACCGGGGGCCGTCGCTGTCGCTGACGCAGACGCTGGGCGCGCAGGCGGCAGGCGGCGCCGACGCGCTGCTCGGGCGCCAGACGCTCGCGGACCTGGCGGCCAACGACAACGGGTTCGAGAGCCGGCGGCTGGAGCTCAGGCTCGGCTACGGCTTCCCGGCCTTCGGCGACCGGTTCACCTCGACGCCGGAGCTCGGCGTCGCGCTCTCCGACGCCGCGCGCGAATACCGCCTCGGCTGGCGGCTCGGGCTGATGCCGGGCGGGCCGTCGTCGTTTGAGCTCGGCGTCGAGGCGACCCGGACCGAGCCGGCCAACGACAACGGCGCCGGGACGCCGGTCGAGCACGGGGTGATGCTGAGAGCCGCGATCCGCTGGTAGGGGTCCTGCGGACAGCGGGAATTCAATCGAACTCGCGAATCCGGGAGGGTGCCATGACGGCCAAGAATGTCGGGGCCGAAGCGGAAATGCGGGCGGTCGCGCTGGCCGGCGTCCGTTCCGGGAAGTCCATGCGGGAGATCGCCATCGACCTCTACGGCGGGAACGAGGTGGCGGC
>JAJECF010000218.1 GCA_022822125.1 Alphaproteobacteria bacterium | reverse complement strand
GGAGATGTAGCGCTCGACGATGACGCGATCGTCGCCGAAGGAGCGCAGCGCCTCGGTGCGTGCCTCACTCAGCGCAGCGTCAAACTCGCCGGCCGAATGCACTATGCGGATGCCCTTGCCGCCGCCGCCGGCCGAGGCCTTCACCATCACCGGGTAGCCGATCCGGCCCGCGCTCGCCACGGCCCCTTCGACATCCGCGATCTCGCCGGCGTCGCCGGGCACGACGGGCACGCCCGCGCGCGCTGCGAGGCGCTTGCTCTCGATCTTGTCGCCCATGGCGGCGATGGCGGCCGCGCCGGGCCCGATAAACACCAGGCCCGCCGCTTCCACGGCCTCGACGAAGCCCGCATTCTCGGAGAGGAAGCCGAAGCCCGGATGGATCGCCTCCGCGCCCGTATCGAGCGCCGCCTGGATAATGCGGGAGCCGACAAGGTAGCTTTCCGACGGCGCAGACCCGCCGATGGCGACCGCCTCATCCGCCATGCGCACATGCAGGGCGCCGGCGTCCGCGTCGGAATAGACGGCCGCCGTGGCGATGCCCAGGCGCCGGGCGGTGCGGGCGATCCGGCAGGCGATCTCGCCGCGATTGGCGATCAGGATCTTGCCGAAAAGAGGCGTCCCGGCGGGCATGGGCTTCGCCGCCTCAGGCCTCGATGACGGCGACTTCCTGGCCTTCTTCCACCGCCTCGCCTTCCTCGACCAGTATTTCGGCGACCCGGCCGGCGGAGGGCGCGCCCACCGGAATCTCCATTTTCATCGACTCCAGGATGACCAGCGGATCGTCTTCCGCCACCTCGTCGCCGACCCCGACCTCGATCTTGAACACCGTCCCCGGTATTTCGGACAGCACAGGCACCGCCGCCATGAACCCACCCCCTCGGTCTCGTCCCTCCCTGTTAGGCGGAAGGGCCGAAAAGCGCAAGAAGGCTCGAACGGAGCCCGGCCGGCGGAACCCCGGAAACGCCGGCCTCTTCCCGCCGCGCCGCGCAGCCGCTATATCCGCGCCATGGCGGGTATCGATACGGTGCTTCTCGGGATTGCCGTCGCGGCGAGCGCGCTGGCCTTCGGCGGCATGGTGACCTTCACGGGCTTCTTCGCGCCGATGGCGTTCCGGAAGCTGGACAAGCCGGTTGCGGACGCCTTCATGCGCAACGCCTTCGGCCCCTATTACATCTTCATGGCCGTCGTCTCGGGCGTCGCGGCGCTTGCCGCGGTCGCCGTGCAGCCCTGGGAGGCGGCGATCATGGCGCTGGTCGCGGCCGCCTTCGTCGCCTCGCGCTATGCGGCCATGCCGCAGATGCACCGCCTGTTCGACGCCCGCGAGCGGGGCGAATACGGCGCGGCGGACGAATATATGCGCGCCAACAAGCGCGCGGCCTTCGTCAACATGATCCAGCTCATCGCCGTGCTGGCTGCGTTGCTGCGGCTGGCGCTCTGAGCGGCCGCCCTTGCGCCGGAGCCTGCAATTCGGGCTGATCGCCTGCGGCGCCATCGTCGCGGCGCTCGCCGGCTACTGGCTCTGGTGGGCGCTGGAGGGCCGGCCGGAAGAAGGGCGGCCTTCGGTCGGCGGGCCGTTCGAGCTCATTGACGGCGACGGACGCAAGGTGACGGAGCGGGACTTCCGGGGCCGGCACATGCTGGTCTATTTCGGCTACACCTTCTGTCCGGATGTCTGTCCGACCACGCTGTTCAGCGCGAGCCAGGCGCTGGACGGGATCGGCCCCGACCTCGCCGCGAAGGTCCGGCTGGCGTTCGTCAGCATCGACCCCGAGCGCGACACGCCTGAGGTCGTCAAGGAGTATGCCGGCCATTTCCATCCCGGAACGGTGGGCCTGACCGGCACGCCGGAGCAGGTGGCGGCCGCAGCCCGGTCGTTCCGCATCTACTACCGCAAGGCCGCCCCGGATGAGGACGGCAGCTACCTCGTGGACCACTCCTCGATCCTGTTCCTGATGGACGGGGAAGGACGCTATGTCACCCATTTCACCCATGAGGCGACGGCGGACGACATGGCGGCGGCGCTGAAGCGCCTGCTGTGAAGGGCGTTATCCTCGCCGCCCCGGCCTCGGGCAGCGGCAAGACGACCGTCGCAGCGGGCCTCGTCCGCGCGCTCCGCCGGCAGGGTCTCGCCGTGCTGCCCTGCAAGGCGGGGCCGGACTATATCGATGCGGGTTTCCTCGCCGCCGCCGCCGGCCGGCCCTGCCTGAATCTCGACCCTTGGGCGATGCGCCCGGAAACGCTGGCGGCGGCGCTGGACAGCCAGGCCGACATCGTCGTGGTCGAAGGCGTCATGGGCCTGTTCGACGGGCCGGAGGGCGGCGGCGGCTCTACGGCGGACCTGGCAGCGCTCACCGGCTGGCCGGTCGTGCTGGTCGTGGATTGCGCGCGCCAGGGCCAGTCGGTCGCCGCGCTGCTGGAGGGGTTTGCGCGCCACCGGGGCGACATCCGCATCGCCGGCGCGGTGCTGAACCGGGTGGCCGGCGGCCGGCACGAGGCGCTGCTCCGCGAGCGGGCGGACGCCGTACCGATCCTCGGCGCGCTTCCGCGCGAGCCGGCGCTCGCGCTGCCCTCGCGCCATCTGGGGCTGGTGCAGGCGGGCGAGCATCCCGCGCTCGACGCCTGGCTGGAGCGCGCGGCGGATCTTGCGCCGGCGGTCCCCTTCGGGCCGCTCCGCCTGCCGGCGGCGGACCGAGCGCCCGCCCGTCCGCCGCTGCCGCCGCCCGGCCAGCGCATTGCGGTGGCGCGCGACGAGGCGTTCGCCTTCGCCTATGAGCATGTGCTGGCCGGCTGGCGGCGCGCCGGGGCGGAGCTCGCCTTCTTCTCGCCGCTCGCCGACGAGGCGCCGGAGGGCGACGCCGTGTTCCTGCCGGGCGGCTATCCGGAGCTGCATGCCGGGCGCCTCGCGGCGGCGGGTAATTTCCTGGGGGCGCTCCGCCGCCATGAGGGGCCGGTTTACGGCGAGTGCGGCGGATACATGGTGCTGGGCCAGGGGCTGGAGGACGCCGGAGGCCGGCGCCACGCCATGGCCGGCCTGCTGCCGCTGGAAACAAGCTTCGCCGAACCCGTCCGCCGGCTGGGCTACCGCCGCCTCGAGGCGAAGGGCGGCGGCTTCCCGCCGGGCCGCGCCTTCCGGGGCCACGAGTTCCACTATGCGCGCATCGTCAGCGAAGGCCCCGGCGAAGCGCTGTTCGAGGCGGCGGACGCGCAGCGGCGCCCGCTCGGCCCCGCCGGCCTGCGGCGCGGCAGGGTCGCCGGCTCCTTCATGCACCTGATCGACGGAGCGTGAGGCAGGTCGCCGCTGGCGAATTGCCTTGCCTCGCCTTGCGTGTGCGGCGAAAATGGCTCCCATGACTGTCGCTGATCTCGCGCCCTGGATTACGCCCGCCATCGTTCTGGGCGTGTTCGCCTGGCTGCGGTCCGATATCCGTGAACTCCGCGAACGCATGGACCGGTTCGACGACCGGCTGCGCGGGGTCGAACAGGACCTGTCGGAAATGAAGGGCAAGCTGACCTTCATCGAAAACTATATATTGAGGCGCAATGAGCCTGCCGCCGACCCGGCGGAATAACGGCGGCAGCCGCGTTCAGCTCCCGGCGGAAGGGTCGCGCCGGCCTACCAGCCCCCGGTAGATTTCCTCGTCGCCGATGACGCCGATGAGCCGACCGTACTCCACCATCAGCACCGGCCGGCCGGTGCGGTGCCGGATCTCGATGGCCGTGCGCATGCGCAGGTCGGGCGGCGCCGCGCAGATATCGCCGGCGGCGAGCGCGGCCAGATCCATCTCCGGGTCGTAGCGCCGGAGGCTGGCGGGGCCGGGCTCGACCGTCGCCTCCACCGGCCTGCCGTCCGCGTCCAGCGCGACGCGGTTGCGCCCGGACCAGTCGAGCAGCAGCGCCCCGCCCTCGCGTCCGATGTCCGCCACGGGTGTCATCAGCGAGCGGCAGCGCAACACGTTGAGCGCGTCCATATGGGCAATAAACTCGGCCACATAGGAATTCGCCGGGTTCAGCACGATCTCCTCCGGCTCGCCGAACTGGACGATCCGGCCCGCCTCCATGATGGCGATATGCCGGCCGAGCTTGAGCGCCTCGTTGAGGTCGTGGCTGACAAACAGGATCGTCTTGCCAAGGCGGCGCTGGAGGTCCAGCAGCTCGTCCTGCAGATGCTCGCGGATCAACGGGTCGAGGGCGGAGAAGGGCTCGTCCATAAGCAGGATGTCGGAATCGGTGGCGAGCGCGCGGGCGAGGCCCACCCGCTGCTGCATGCCGCCGGAAAGCTCATGCACGAAGCGGTCCCGCCAGCGGTCCAGATCGACCAGCTTCAGCTTCTCCGCCACGACCGCGTCGCGTTCGGCGCGGTTCATGCCGCGCAGTTCCAGCCCGAAGCTCACATTCTCATGCACGGTGCGCCAGGGCAGCAGAGCGAATTGCTGGAATACCATGGCGATGCGCTCCATGCGCATCCGCCGGAGCGTGGCGGCGTCGCAGCCGGCAATGTCGAGCGCGGCCTCGCCGTCCTGCACCAGCACCTGCCCGCGCGTCACCGGGCAGAGGCCGTTGACGGCGCGGAGCAGCGTCGATTTGCCTGAGCCGGAAAGGCCCATCAGCACGCAGATTTCGCCCCGGCGGACGGCGAGCGATGCGCCGGCCACGCCTACCACCGCGCCGGTGGCGTCGTTGATTTCCTGGCGGTCCGCGCCCCGGTCGAGCAGGTCCAGCGCGGCGCGCGTGTCGCCGCCGAACAGGATGTCCACGTCCTTGAGTTCGATCGCGCGAATGGCTCAGCCCCGGTCCCTGCCGCCGCCGGGCTGCTTGCATATCCGGTCGAGCAGGATGGCGACGATGACGATGGCCAGCCCGGCCTCGAAGCCCTTGGCGATGTTGACCGTGTTGAGCGCGCGCAGCACCGGCACGCCAAGCCCCGGCGCGCCCACCATCGCCGCGATCACGACCATGGAGAGGCTCAGCATGATGCACTGGGTCACGCCCGCCATGATGGTCGGCATGGCATGCGGCAGTTCCACCTTCCAGAGCAGCTGGCGGCGGGTCGCGCCGAAGGCCTCCCCGGCCTCGACCAGCGGACGGGGCACGCTGGAGATGCCGAGATGGGTGAGCCGGACCGGGGCCGGGATGGCGAAGACCACCGTCGAGATGAGGCCCGGCACCACGCCGAGGCCGAACATGATCATGGTCGGAATCAGATAGACGAAGGTCGGGATCGTCTGCATGAGGTCCAGCACCGGCCGGATGGCGTTGTAGAGCCAGGGCCGGTGCGCCGCCGCAATGCCGACCGGCACGCCCACGAGGATGCAGACGGCGGTCGAAAAGAGGATCAGCACCAGCGTCTGGACCGTCGTCTCCCAGTAGCCGAGATTGACGACCAGCAGCAGCGTCAGCACGACCGCGGCGACCAGCTTCCAGGACCGGTGCAGCCAGAAGGCGAGCGCGGCGATGCCCGCCACCAGCAGCAGCGGCGGCAGCGCGAGCGCCAGCGCGGTCAGGCCCTCGATCGGGAATTCGAGAAGCTCGGAGAGGAAGTCGAAGAACCAGGCCGCATGGTCGAGCAGCAGGTCCACGAAGGACTTGATCCACTTGCCTAGCGGGATCTTATGGTCTGTCAGCCAGTCCAAGAGCTACCCCGCGGCGTTCCCGACCGCACCGGCCGGAGGCGCGGCTCAAAGGCCCAGATGCGCCTTCACCGCGGCCATGCCGTCGCCGCCGTCCATGGTCGTCACGCCGTCCAGCCAGCCGGTCAACACGTCCGGATTGGCCTTGAGCCACGCGGTCGCCGCCTTCTCCGGCTCCTCGCCCTCGTCGAGGATGGCGGTCATGATCTCGTTTTCCATCGCCAGCGTGAACATCAGCTTGGCAAGCAGCCTGCCCACATTGGGGCATTCCTGCGCATAGCCGCGCCGGACATTGGTGAACACTTCCGCGCGCACCGATGGGTGCTAACTATCTGACATGGCGTCATTTTTTCTCCCGAAAAATCTGCAACTGGGGAACAGGTCGCTTCCCTGGCTGCAATCGGAGCCGGGAGACATCTTATGCCGGGAACCACCCTTACCGAGGCGCGCGTGAAGGCGCTCAAACCCCGCAAGACCGTCCGCGAGGTCCGCGACGGCAAGCTCAGGGGCTTCGGCGTCCGCGTTTCGCCCTCGGGCCGCAAGCAGTTCTTCATCCACTGCCAGCATCGCGGCGAACGCATCTGGAAGATCGTCGGCGATGCCGGGACCATGAGCGTCACGGACGCGCGGGCTTCGGCTGCCGAAATGCTCACCGCCATCAGGCGCGGCGAGGAGGCGCCGCCTTCGCCCGACGAGACACTCTTCGAAGCCGTCGCCGAGACCGCATTCCGGCGTCACGAGCGAGTCTGGAAGCCCGGAACGCTCCGCGTGAACCGCAGCTATCTTCACAGCCGGATCATGCCGCATTTCGCCGGTCGTCCGGTTGCCGCCATCGACCGGCAGGAGGTGAGGAACTGGTTCGCCCGCCTGCGCGCGACGCCGGTAGCGGCCGACAGGTCCATGCCGATCCTGTCCGTCATCATGAAGGAAGCGGAGGCCATGGGGCTGCGTCCGGAAGGTTCCAACCCCTGCCGGGGGATCAGGCGCTACCGCCGCAAGGGCCGCGAGCGGTTCCTCTCGGACGACGAGATCCGCCGCCTGGCCGCAAGGCTGACGGCGTATGAAGCGCGGTGGCCGCAGCAGGTCGCGGTCATCCGGCTTCTGCTTCTGACCGGCTGCCGCAAGGGCGAACTCCTGACCCTGCAATGGCGGGACTACCGGGAAGGCCGTCTGTTTCTCCGCGATTCCAAGACGGGACCCAGGACCGTGTGGCTTTCGGAACCGGCCCGGGCCGTCCTCGACGGCCTTGAGCGGAAAGGACGCTGTGTGTTCCCGGCGCCGGAGGGCGGGCGGCCCCGGAGCGCGAACTGGCTGAACCACTTCTGGCAAAGGGTCTGCACCGAGGCCGAACTGGAGGACATGCATCTTCATGACCTTCGCCATACCGTAGCCAGCCTGGCGCTCCGGCGGGGCGAGACCGTGCTCGCCATCGGCCGGCTGCTCGGCCACCGCAATCCGGAAACCACGCTGAAATACATCCACCTTGCGGACTCGATGATGCAGGAGGCGGCCGAGACGGTCGGCGCCGCGCTGGAGGCAGAGTGATGGCGGGCAGGGAGCGGATGAAACTCACCGCCGCCTCCATCGCCCGGCTTCGTCCTCGCGAGCGGGAATATACCGTATGGGACACACGCGCGGTCGGTCTCGGCGTCCGGGTGAGGCCCTCCGGCGGGCGCAGCTGGGTGCTGTTGCAGGACAGGGGCGGGCGCACGAAGCGCGTCTCGCTCGGCCCGGTCGGGGTGAAGAGCCTGGAAGAGGTCCGCAGGGAATGCCATGCCCGCAGGGCGAACCCGGAGCCCG
>JAJECF010000195.1 GCA_022822125.1 Alphaproteobacteria bacterium | reverse complement strand
GGTCCTACGTCACCGGGTTCGTATGGCTCCAGAGCTGGGGGCCGCTCTACGCCGTGCTGCACCGGATATCGATGGGCGAGGCGGCGGAAAGGATGAGCGCGGCGGCGGCGATGCCGAACGGCGATATCGGCATCTCGCTGGTCGCCCAGGCCGGGATACGCGCCGTTGCCGCCGATGTCGCGGTGATGAGCGGATACCTGTCGATGTCGGTGCCGTTCCTTGCCGCCGCGCTCGCCTACGGCCTGTCGAAAGCCACCGTCCTCGCGACCTCCGTGCTGGCCGTCGGCCAGGACGCGGCTTCGTCGGCGGCCCATGAGGGCACGACCGGCAATCTCTCGCTCGCCAACACGGGATACGACACCCACCGCTTCGCCACCCTGGAGGGCCGCCAGATCCGCACCTCGACCCATGTCGACAGCGACCGCTATACGGGTTATGCGCCGGCCGGGGCCGGGTTCACCGTCACCGGCGACGGCACGGCGGTGACGGATGCCGGCGCCGCCACCAGCCGCCTCCCCGCTGCCGGAATAAGGCTGTCGGAATCCCTGGCGACGAGCCATGACAGGCGCGCCGCCCATGCGCGCGGCCTCTCGCGCCACTGGTCGGCCGAGGCCGGCACGGCGCGCAATGCCGCCGTGACAGACGCGACCGCGCTGATCGAGCGCTACAGCCACGATGTCAGCACGGGCGAGGCCTTTGCGCGCGGCGTCACCGAGAGCGAGAGCAGCCAGGCGCAGGCGCTGGAGTCGCATGTCGAGAAGCTCGCTGAAATCGCCGGGCTGACGAAAAACCAGGCGCTGACGCTGACCGGCTCGGCCACCTTCGGCGGCAGCTGGAACAGGATCGTCAAGATCGGCGCCGACGGAACCGTGACCTGGCGCGGCCAGACCATCGAGTCCGACGCCTGGAACCGTGTGCAGGACTACGACCGCCAGCATGGTGTCACCGAGACCTGGGGGAAAGTCGCTGAGGCATCCCAAAGGTATTCCACGCAAACGGGCGACAGCGAGCTGGCGAGCCTCGACGAGAGCCTGTCTTCCAATCTGACCCGCATGCGGTCGTTCCAGGAGCGGGCCTCGCTGGCGCGGCAGGAGTCGGAGACCTGGTCGGAACAGGCGGCGCAGGTGCGCAGCGACGCCCAGGCGATCGAACGCGAACTGGGCCAGCCCTTCTTTGCCTGGCTCTCGGAGCGCACCGGCATGGACGGCCGGCCGATCGGCGCGGCCGGCGCCATGCGGCTCGTCTCGCCGCAGACGCCGGAGGATGCCGAAGAACTCCGCGAACAGGCCGCCACGTTCATCGCCGAGCATTTCCCCGCGCCTGCCGGACCGGATCCGGCTTCGGTCCGGGGCGCAGCCGAATACGGCGCCATGACCGGCGCGTTGCGCGAGGCTTACGGGCGCGAGACCGCAGCGGCCCATGCCGGCTGGACGGCCGGCGTGCGCAACCGCGCCCGCGATGCCGGCGCGCCGCGGCCGGGCGAGGCGGAAGCGAAGGCAAGGGATGAACGGGTGGAGGCGAAGACCGGGCTCATCGTCAGGGGCGCGGAACGCGAGGCGCGGGAAGAGGTGACGAGGGAGGAAGCGGCGGAGAAACGGGCGGGTGTTGAGGCCGAGACGCAGAAGCCCTTCGAGCATCATGCCACCGAGAACCTGCCCTTCATCGGAGACTGGCTCGCCGGCAAGCTCTTCGGCACCGCCAGGAACGAGGCGCCGGACGCCGTGGCGGGCGAGGCAGGCAGGACCGGGCGGGCGCCCGACGAAAGCCCGGCTCGCGGAAAGCCTGCCCCGGTCACCGAGCCGGGGGGTCAGGAGGGATGGGGGAACGCCACGCCGTGACGGTGATGGCGCTCTCAATCCTCGCGCATCAGCCGCTCATGTTCCTCGGCGATGGCCATGTATGCATATTCGCCCGAGCGGGTATCCCAGTCGAACCGCTCCCCGCTGTTGTCCGGAAGCTCGTAGTCGCGGAAGGCAGACCAGTCGCCGTGGACGAAGCCGCTGCGCAGCGCGAGCGCCAGCGAGGACGGCACGGTCCAGAGGACGGCCGCCAGCCATGCCGCGCCGACCGTCTCCATGCCGAACCCGAGGATGGCCGCCACCGCGGTCCAGAGCGCCGCGACCGCGAAACCGCCGAGCACGATGAGGCGCTCGGTCCATGCGCGGCGCTGTCTGGCCGATTTGCCAGCATTGCTGCGCTGCGTTCGTGTCATGTCCATCACCTCCGATCATACCGTTTGGGCGGCAAAGGGGAATCCCGGACGCGGTTTACGCCCTCGTTGCCGGTCCGGGCGCCGCTTGCCGGGACGCCTACCTCCGGCCTCGCAGTCTTCGCCCCGCCCCGGGCCGGCCTCCGGCTCCGGATGGCGCTGCCCGCGAGGCGGCGATGATCCGGGGCGTCGGCGGCAGCACGCTCCGGGGCGGGCAGACGGTCTTCCACGGCATCCGCATGTGGGGCCAGCTGTTCCAGGCGGCCATGCTGTTCGCCGCCTTCACCACCGTTGCCGTGCCGGCCTGGACGCTGTGGCGTTCGACCTCGGGCGCCGAGTGGTATGCCGCCGGCATGGTGACGCTTGCCGAGACCAAGCTCGCGCTCGGCTACGCGCCGGACTCGGGCCAGGAGATCCGCTTCGCCGACGGCACGGTGCGCATCCTGGCGATCCGCGACATCGCCATGTCCGTGCCGGCGCTGGAGGCGCGCGAGCGGATCAAGGCGGAACTGTTCGCCAGCGCCTGGATGGGCTTCAAGGCGGGCGGCGGGTTGATCGCGATCTTCCTCGCCGTCTTCTGGTATCGCGGCGTGCAACTCGGCCGCCAGAAGCGCATCAGGGGCGCGGAACTCGTCACCGCCGCCGAACTGCATCGCCGGGTGCGGCCGCCGCATCTGCGGATGCTGGCGAGGCTGCCGGGCGCGGGACGAATGCGCCCCTACAGCATCGCCGGCATCCCGTATCCGGAGCGCACCGAGACGCAGCACACGATCGTCTCGGGCACCACGGGCTCGGGCAAGACGGTGCTGATCTCGGACCTTGTGGCCCAGATCAGGGCGCGGGGCGAGCGCTGCGTCATCTACGACAAGATGGGCAGCTACACCGCGACCTTCTTCGACAAGGATCGCGACGTGCTGATGAACCCGCTCGATGCAAGGGCGCCGCGCTGGTCGCCCTTCCTGGAGGCGAGGAACCCCCGCGACTTCGACATGATGGCCGCGGCGCTCATTCCCCAGCAGAAGGACACGGTCGATCCCTTCTGGGTGACGGCCGCGCGCCAGCTCTTCGCCAACGGCGCCGGGGTGCTGCGGGAGAAGGGGGTGACGGACAACAAGGTCCTGGTCGACCACCTGCTCAAGACCGATCTCACCGCGCTGGCCCAGGCGATGGAGGACACGGTCGCGCAGTCCATCGTCGATCCCGAGAACCCGAAGACCGCGCTCTCGGTGCGCGCCATGCTGACCGCCAATCTCGCCGCCTTCGAGTTCCTGCCCGACGAGGGAACGCCGTTCTCGATCCGCGAGTGGATCTCCCACGAGGACCGCGACGGGTTCCTGTTCCTCACGTCCAGGGGCGACCAGCATGCGTCCTTGCGCGGGCTCATATCCACCTGGCTGGAGATCGCGGTCAACGCGATGTTGTCGCTGGCGCAAAGCGACGGCCGGCGCATCTGGGTGATCCTCGACGAGCTGCCGACGCTGCACCAGGTGCCGAGCCTGCAACCGGGCCTTGCCGAGTCGCGCCAGTTCGGCGGCTGCTTCGTGCTGGGCGTCCAGGTCGCCTCGGCGCTGCGCGATCTCTACGGCCGCAACGGCGCGGAGACGATCTCCGGGCTCTGCGGCACCCGCGCGGTGCTGGCGGCGCCCGACCGCGACACGGCGCAATGGTCGGCCGACAGCCTGGGCAGGAGCGAGATCGAGGAGGTGGCGGAAGGGTATTCCTACGGCGCCAACACCATCCGCGACGGGGTGAGCCTCACGCCGCGCCGCGAGCTCAGGGCGCTGGCGCTGCCGTCCGAGATCATGCGCCTCGCCAACCTGGAGGGGTATCTGAAGTTCCCCGGCCCGTTTCCGGTCGCCGCCATCCGCCTGAACTACGTCGCCAGACCGAAGACGGCGGCGCGGTTCGTGGCGCGCGAGGGCGACGGCACGGTGGATGCCGGCGTCGGCGGGGCACCGGAAGACGCGGACGCCGCGCCTTGCGGCGACGACGCCATGACGATCCCGGACCCGGCCGAAGGAGACGAACCTGTCGGCCCTGTTCCGCCGACGCCCGAAGACGGGCCGACTTCCGCCCCGTATCAGGGCGAGCTCGACCTTTCGTTACAGCCGGAAGCGGCCGGGAGCGCGGCAACGGCGCCGGACGATCAAGAAAGGATGTCAGCAACCGACTCCGGCCCGGAAGACGGCGCACCGGGCGGCAAGGCGGCGGAGGATGCGGCGCCGGAGACCGGCGGCGAACGGCAGGGCCCGTCCGCCGGAAGGCCGGCGGCGGGAGACGGGGAGGCTGCGGGCCCCGAGGCAGGCCGCGCCTCCGACTGGGCCTGACATGCTCTCGATCGGGGCGCTCGCCTCGGCATCGCAGGGCGCGAGCTACTACGAACGCGACGGCTATTACGCGAAGGACGATCCCGAGTACCGCGAGGCGAGCGCCTGGGCGGGAAAGGGCGCTGAAGAGTTCGGACTGAAGGGGCCGGTCGATCCCGAGACCTTCCGCGCCGTGCTCGAAGGCAAGGTGCCGGACGGCTCGGACACCGAGCTCGGGCGGCGCGGAAAGGACGGCGAACGCCTCCACCGCCCGGGCCGCGACCTCACCTTCTCGGCGCCGAAGTCGGTCTCCATCGCCGCCCTGGTCGGCGGCGACGACCGCATCGTCGATGTCCACGACCGGGCCGTGGCGGCATCGCTCGCCTGGGTTGAGAGGAGCGCCGCCGAGACCCGCATGAAGGATCCCGACACCGGCCGCATGATACGCGCCGGCAACCAGAAGATCGTCGCCGCCACCTTCCGCCACGACACCTCGCGCAACCTCGACCCGCAGCTCCACACCCATGCCGTGCTCGCCAACATGGTGCAGGGAGAGGACGGCAAGTGGCGCTCGATGGCCAACGAGAAGCTCTACGGCTCGAAGATGCTGCTGGGCGCCCTTTACCGCGCCGAGCTCGCCCGGGGCCTCGGGGACCTCGGTTACGGCATCGAGAAGACCCATGCCGACGGGCGCTTCGAGATCGCGGGGGTTCCCCGGGAGGCGATCGAAGCGTTTTCCAGCCGCCGCGCCGAGATCGAGGCGGCGATGGAAGAGCGCGGGCTGGGCGTCTCGGCCGACAATCCCCGCATTGCCGAGCGCGCGGCGCTGATGACGCGGGCGAAGAAGCGCGATATCGACCGGGGCGAGCTCCGGGGCGTCTGGCAACGCCAAGCCGCCGATCTCGGCTTCGATGCCAGGACTCCGGTCGTCGAGGCCATGGAACGGTCCGCCGCGCCGGAACGGGCTCTCACGGTGGAACCGGCAACCGGATCGGACAGGACGCCGGAGCCGGAGGCGTCCTCGCCCGCCGCGGGGGCGGTCGCCTGGGCGCTGGCGCATCTCTCCGAGCGCGCGGCGGTGTTCCGGCGCACCGACCTGCTGACCGCCGCTTTGGTCCACGCGCCGGGCGCGGTCATGGTCGGCGACGTGGAACGCGAGGTCGCGGCGCTGGAGAAGGCCGGCGCGCTGCACGCCGTCGACATGCCCGGCGCGGAGGACTCGCTGGCGACGGAGAAGGCCGCCGGCGAGGAGCGCGAGACGGTGGCCCTGATGCAGGCCGGCCGGGAGCGCGGCCGCGCGCCGATGCGCGGCTGGCAGGTGCAGGCGCATCTCAACAAGGGGCCGCTCACGGAAGGCCAGAAGGAGGCGGTGAAGCTCATCCTCGGCGCCAGGGACCGCACGGTCGGCGTCCAGGGCTATGCCGGCACGGGCAAGACCACCATGCTGAACCG
>JAJECF010000157.1 GCA_022822125.1 Alphaproteobacteria bacterium | reverse complement strand
GGGGTCGCCTCCGCGGTCACTTGTGGCTGTTGCAAACCCAAAATACCGCCAGGCGACCCCGGAACCGAAAACAGCTACACCGAAATCATCTCAGATCAGCGCAGAAACCATGTCCGCTCGACGGTTCTGCAAGAGGCTCTTTCGATAGACCGTTTCCTGTTCGACATAAGCGCGTCGCGGGCAGCGCGGACCCTCCGGCCCCTCCTCGTCGCACCCACCATGATCCGGCAGCGACACGAGGCGTTCGACTCCGACATTCAAACCACGGCGCGTGCGGCGCGGCCGGGCATACCGGCCCGTCCCGGCGGCATCAGGGCCCGCCGGCTGGGAGTGGCGCTTCGCAAGCTCAGCCAAACGGCGAATTGGGCAATCGGCGGCAGGCGGCGGCTGCATGTAGCGTTCGCCGACGCCGCCGCTACGCCTTCCCCTCGTCATGCCCGGACTCGTTCCGGGCATGACGAGAGGGGGCACGCCGCATCCGCAAGGGCCGGCGCATGAGCCTGCCGATCTATGTCATCAATCTCGACCGCCGGCCGGACCGGCTCCGGACTGTAACCCGCGATTTCGCCAGGCTGGGCTTGGAGGTCGAGCGGGTACCGGCGGTGGACGCCGCCACGGTTACGGACGGGCAATTGCGCGAGCGGGTCAATCTTGACTTCCAAACCGGCAAGATGGGGCGGGGCTCGGAAGCCAATGTGCTGAGCCACTGCCGCGCGCTGGAAACCTTCCTCTGCACCTCGCACCCGGCGGCCCTCATCCTGGAGGACGATGCGGAGCCTGCGGCCGACATGCCCCATTTCCTTGGGTCTCTGGACTGGTGGCCGGAGCCGTTCGGGCTGGTGAAATTCGAGGCCTTCGGGCGGCGGGAACTCTTCTTCGACCGAGAATGCGCCCCGCGCTATCTGGGGCGGCAGTTGCGGCCCATCGCTCTGTGGACGGCGGGCAGCGCAGCCTACATGGCGAACCGGCAGGCCGCCGGCGACATCCTGGATTTGTGCCGCAATGTGACGATGCCGATCGATCACGTGCTGTTCGACCTCCGCGTCTCCCGGCTCGCGCGCCGGCTGCGCCCTGTGCAGGTCCTCCCGGGCCTTGTGCGACAGCGGGCGGAAGAGGCCGATTCGGATATCGAGGCGATGAAAAAGGCGCAGCAGCCCGCCGGGCTCGCGCGCCGATGGCACCGCCTTAGATGGCATGGCATGGCGATCCCGCGCAAAGCAGTCGTCAAGGGCCGGGCGGCATTCGGGCGCGTTGAAAAGGCGCTGCTGGAATTCGCTGACCGTAATCCCCCGAAGCCACGCATCGGCATAGTGCTGCCCAATCTGGGAGGCGGCGGCGCCGAAAGGGTTATGCTGACGCTGGCGGGCACCCTCCTCCAACGGGGATACACGGTCGATCTCGTGCTGCTGCGCCTGAACGGCAACTACAAGCGCACGATACCGGACGGGATACGGCTGCATTATCGGCAGCGCAAACGGACCACCGACCCAACCCTTCTCGCGCACTGCCGCGATCGCCGGATCGAGGCGCGCCCGCTTGCTGTCAATCCCCTGGCCGTGATCGGCGCTCGTCGATTCCTGCAAAGGGCCTTTTCTGGAGTCCGTCTTAAGGGAACCCAAGTGCGCTCGGCCATTGCCATCGCCCGCTACATCCGGAACACGCAACCCCAATTTCTGTTTGCGGCTCTGCCATCTGCCAATTGCGCAGCGATACTTGGCACAGAGTTGATGAAAATTCGTATTCCCGTCATAGTATCCATTCACAATAATGTTGATATCAGTGATAGCTACAAGGGAAGAAATAAGAAAATTGCGCAGTCAGTTAGTCCTAGAGCTGATGCGGTGGTAGCAGTCTCTAATGGTGTATCCGAAACAGCGATAAGAATTTTAGGTATTGATGCACAAAAAATGCATGTAATCTACAATCCTATTCCTATATCGGAAATCCACATTTTATCCGAGCAAGAAAACTACCACCCCTGGTTTCAAGATTCGAATCCCCCGACTATTCTGAGCGTTCTTTCTAAGGGAAATCAAAAAGACTGGCATACGCTTATTGTGGCGTTTTCCCTTGCTCGCCGGGACATAGATGCTCGCCTTGCGATACTCGGCAATCTGTCTGCCGATTATCGCAATCGTATTACGTCTCTGGCTAGGGAAATGGGGGTAGAGAAGGACATTGCCTTTCTGGGTTTTGTCGATAACCCGTTCAGCTACATGCGACGTGCTGCGTTGTATGTGCTGTCGTCGAGATACGAAGGCCTGGCGAATGTCCTGATCGAGGCGATGGCCTGCGGCACCCCGGTGGTCAGCACCGACGCGCCATACGGTCCGGCGGAAATTCTCAAAGGGGGCCGGTGGGGTCCGTTAGTGCCGGTCGGCGATGCGGACGCGCTGGCTGCAGCCATAGTGGGTAGTTTGCAGGGCGGCACGGTTCCTTCGGTGGATTTGAAGCGGAGAGCGGCAGATTTTTCCACAGAACGGCTTATTCCGATCTATGAGGACCTGTTCAGAAAGGTGATCGGGGGAGGCGTGGTTCGGAGTGACTGATATGCGGGGGGCCCGCTCCGGCGCGCGCCCTTCCGCCGTGCGCCCCTCAGCCCAGCGCCTGCTCCAGGTCGGCGATGATGTCGGCGGCGGTTTCCAGGCCGACGGAGAGGCGGACCACCTCGTCGCCCGCCCCGGCCGCCGCCGCCTGTTCCTCGGAAAGCTGGCGGTGGGTGGTGGAGCGGGGGTGGATGATGAGCGAGCGCGTGTCGCCGATATTGGCGAGATGGCTCAGAAGCTCCACGCCCTCCACCAGCTTCACGCCCGCCTCGTAGCCGCCCCTGAGGCCGAAGGTGAACACGGAGCCGCCCGAGCCCTTCAGATATTTGTCGGCGAGCGGCTTGTAGGGGTTGTCGTCCAGCCCCGCATAGGAGACCCAGGCGACGGCGGGATGACCGGAAAGGTAGCGCGCCACTTCCAGCCCGTTCTCGCTGTGCCGGGCCATGCGCAGCGGCAGGGTCTCGATGCCGGTGATGGCGAGGAAGGCGTTGAGCGGGGCCATGGTCGCGCCGAGGTCGCGCAGGCCGACCGCATGGCAATGCACCGTGTAGCCGAGATCGCCGAAGGTCTCCCAGAAGCGCAGGCCGTGATAGGCGCCCTCCGGCTCCGTCATGGAGGGGAACTTGTCGTTCTGCCCCCAGTCGAAGCCGCCGCTGTCCACCACCATGCCGCCCATGGCGTTGCCGTGGCCGGAGAGGAACTTGGTCATGGAATGCACGATGAGGTCCGCGCCCCACTCGAACGGCCGGCAGAGGAAGGGCGTCGCCATGGTGTTGTCCACCATCAGCGGCACGCCGGCTTCGTGCGCGATGTCCGCCAGCGCCTCCAGGTCGCTGACCACGCCGCCCGGATTGGCGAGCGACTCGCAGAACACGACCCGCGTCTCCGGGCGGATGGCCGCGCGCACCGTGTCGAGGTCGTCGAAATCGACCAGCGAGGCCTGCCAGCCGAATTTGGCGAAAGTGCGCGTGAACTGGGTGACGGAGCCGCCATAGAGCTTGTCGGACGCCAGCAGATGCGCGCCCGGCTGCATGAGCGGGAAGAGCGCCAGCATCTGCGCGGCGTGGCCCGAGGCCGTGGCCGTGCCGCCCCTGCCGCCCTCCAGCGCCGCCACCCGCTCCTCCAGCACCGACACGGTCGGGTTGGTGAGCCGCGAATAGATGAAGCCGTAGGTCTGGAGGTTGAAGAGCGAGGCGGCGTGATCCACGTCGTCGAATACATAAGAGGTCGTCTGGTAGATGGGCGTGGAGCGCGCGCCCGTCGCCGGGTCGGGGCCGGCGCCGGCATGGATCGCGAGCGTCTCGAAGCCGAAGGGCGGTTCGTTGTTGGTCATGTCAGGCGATCCGGCGGCGCTTCGACGAAATGCGCCGCGAGTTGAAGCCGTTCCAGGAAAGCTCGCCGAAAAGGCGGGCATATTCGATCTTCGGGCAGCGGTTCATCACCACGGCCAGCCCCGCCGCCTCCGCGCGCTCCGCGGCGGCGTCATTGCGCACGGTGAGCTGCATCCAGACGGCCTTTGCGCCGATCTCCGCCGCCTGGTCCGCAAGCGGGCCGGCGGCCTCGGAGTTGCGGAAGATATCGACCATATCGACCGGCTCCGGCAGGTCGACGAGGGCGGCGAAGCAGGCCTCGCCCAGGATCGTCTCGCCGGCCGCGCCCGGATTGACGGGGCGCACGCGGAAGCCCTTGGCCTGGAGGTATTTCATGACGAAATAGCTCGGCCGGTTCCAGTGCGGGCTGGCGCCCACCATCGCGACGGTCCGCACGCTCTCCAGCACGCCCTTCAGATAGGCGTCGGTGTAGCTGTCATGGTTCATGGCGCGCGCCGGTTACGCCAGGGCCCGCATCTTCGATGCCAACGTGTTGAAAAAGAGCATGTTTTCCTCGTGCAATCGCAGGTCGGGGGCGGAAATGCCGCTGCGTCCGTTCCCTGCCTGCAACAGAATACAGGAGGAACATGCATGTCAACCGCCCGTCTCGCCCGCCGCCGATCGGGGGCGCTGCAGCGGGGCTTCCGGTCGGCGGCGCGCAGGGATAGGCTGGCTCGAAGGGGACGCGACAGGCATGTCGGAACGCGACTACGAACTGCTGGTCATAGGGTCGGGGCCCGCCGGCCACCGGGCGGCGATACAGGCGGCGAAGCTCGGTAGGAGAACGGCTGTCGTGGAGCGTCAGGCCGTCGTCGGCGGCGCCTGCATCAATACCGGCACCATCCCGAGCAAGACGCTCCGGGAGGCGGTGATGCATCTTTCCGGTTATCGGGAGCGCAACATCTACGGCGCCTCCTACCGGGTGAAGAAAGACATTTCGATGGCGGACCTGCTGGTCCGCACCGACAATGTCGTCACCCGCGAGCTTGACGTGAACCGCCACCAGCTGCTGCGCAACCGGGTCGAACTGCTGCAGGCGGAAGCGGCCTTCGTCGATCCGCACAGGCTGCGCCTTGCCGACGGGCGGGGAACACGTGACGTCACCGCAGACCGGATCGTCATCGCCGTCGGCACGACGACGACGCGGGCGCGCGATGTCGAATTCGACGGTCAGCGGATCTTCACCAGCGACGAGATCCTGACCCTGAAGCAGCTTCCGCGTTCGCTCATTGTCATCGGTGCGGGCGTCATCGGCCTCGAATACGCGACCATTTTCGCGGCGCTCAGCGTCAGGGTCACCGTCGTCGACAGGCGCCCGCGGCTGCTGAGTTTCGTCGATTTCGAGATCATCGACACGCTGGTCTACCAGATGCGGCGGAACCGCATGACGCTGCGCCTTGGCGAAGAAGTCAGAGGCCTCGAGCGGCTGGACGGCGACAGGGGCGGGAAGGTCCGGGTGCATCTTGCCAGCGGCAAGCAGATCCAGGCGGACGCCGCCCTTTACAGCATCGGCCGAACCGGCGCCACGGAGGCGCTCGATTTGAGCGCGGCCGGGCTGAAGGCGGCGGCGCGCGGCCTGATCGCCGTCAACGAGTCCTTCCAGACTGGGGTGCCGCACATCTACGCGGTCGGCGACGTGATCGGCTTTCCGAGCCTGGCCTCGACCTCCATGGAGCAGGGCCGCATCGCCGCCTGCCACGCCTTCGGCGCGCCGGCGGAAAGCGCCCCCAGGCTGCTGCCCTACGGCATCTACACGATCCCGGAGATCTCCATCGTCGGGCACAGCGAGGAGGAGTTGACCGATGCGGGCGTCCCCTACGAAGTCGGGCGCGCCGCCTATAACGAGATTTCCCGCGGCCAGATACTTGGCGATTCGGAGGGCATTCTGAAGCTCATCTTTCACCTTGAGAGCCGCGAACTCCTGGGGGTCGCAATACTTGGCGAGGGCGCCACGGAACTGGTTCATATCGGCCAGGCGGTGCTGACGCATGGCGGCAAGATCGATTATTTCGTCGATACGGTGTTCAACTTTCCGACATTGGCGGAGTGCTACAAGACTGCCGCCTTCGACGGAATCAATCGTCTCGACTGAGCAATGGCGGCGGAGCGCCCGGGATCGACAGGCGCGCCGCCGTCCCGCCCCGGAACCGCGCGGCCCGGCCGAAGCCGGCGCCGACGACTGAGCGTTATTTCCGCCTACTCGCCCGATTGCAGGATGAGGCCGCGCCGGCGCGCGATCTCGAAGGCGTAGAGGAACAGCGCCGCCCCGCCGGCCAGATAGGCGAGGTTGAGGCCGGCGGCCCAGAGGAACAGGTCGGTGCGGAAGACGCCCTCGATCATCACCGCGCGCATACCCTCGAACACATGCGCGGAGGGAAGCGCGGCGGCGACCGCCTGCGCCGCGCCCGGCAGCACATCGACGGGATAATAGACGGCGCTCAGCGGCGCCAGAATGAAGATCGAGGCCCAGGCGAAGCTCTCGGCCGACAGTCCGTAGCGGATGAGCAGCGCGCAGACGGCGAGGCCGATCGACCAGCCGAACGCCATGAGATTGGCGAAAAAGGCGATGAGCGGCAGGCCGAGCGAGTAGATCGAATATTCGTGCAGCAGCCAGGCGGCGAGCGTCGCCGGCAACAGGCCGAGCGAGGTGCGCGCCAGGCTCGCCAGCATCATCGCCGCCATGAGCTCGCCCGGCCGGAGCGGGCTTGCGAACAACTGGCCGAGATTGCGCGCCCACATCTCCTCCAGGAAGGAGATGCTGAGCCCGAGCTGGCCGCGGAACAGCACGTCCCAGAGCAGGACGCCCGCCAGCAGCGCGCCGGCCGCATTCGCCAGCCAGCTGCTGTGCTCCAGGAAGAACTTGGTGATGAAGCCCCAGAGCGCGACCTGGACGATGGGCCAGTAGGCGAGCTCGATAATGCGCGGCGCCGAGCCCCGGTAGAGGTAGTAATAGCGGCCGAGCATGGCCCCGATGCGCCCGAGGCCGGCCTGCGTCACTTGCCGCGCGCCTTCTTCCAGGCGGCGATTTCGGCTTTCAGCTCGTCATATTCCTCGCAGCCGAGCAGGCAGATGCGGTCCAGCTCCGCCAAATGCGCCTCCGCGCCTTCGAGGTCCCCCAGCATCAGGCGGAGCTCGCCCGCATATTCATGCGCGCCCTTGTGGTCGGGGTCGAGGAAGAGCGCGCGCGCATAGGCCTTCCCGGCCGGCTCGAGGCGGCCGAGCTTGCGGTTGGCGTAGCCGAGCCAGTTGAAGGCGTCGGCGCTGGTGCGGTGCTTCTCGATATGCGCCTCCAGCTCGGCAAGCGCTTCCTCATAATCGCCGGCCTCGATCTTCTTCTCGATGGCGGCGAGCGGGCTCGATTTGTCCTCATTGCCGCCGCCGCTGCCGAGCGCGAAGGCCGTCCCCGCCATGCACAGCATTGCAGCCGCCAGTGCCCATCTGCCGATCATGCGCGCTCTCCCCGGATGTGCCATCCTGTTGCGATCTAGAGTTAGGCGGCCGGCGCAGCCGCATCAAGCGGCGCGTGCGCCGGCCGGCTTCGGAACGGGGAGGGGAGGCCGCATGCCGCTCTCGGGAGTGCGCGTCGTCGAACTCGCGCAGATCATCGCCGGCCCGGTCGTCGGGCAGGTGCTGGCGGAGCTCGGGGCCGATGTCATCAAGGTCGAGCGCCCGGAAGGCGACGAGTCGCGCCGCTGGACGCCGCCGGTCTGGTTCGGCGCGGCGCCCACCTTCCACGGCGTCAACCGCTCCAAGCGGTCCGTCGCGCTGGACCTGACGACGGAGGCGGGCCGCGCCGGCCTGATGAAGCTCGTGCGCGGCGCGGATGTGTTCGTCCAGAATCTCCGCCCCGGGGTCACGGCGAAGCTCGGGCTCGATCCGGGGAGCCTGCTCCGCGAGAACCCGCTGCTCGTCTATTGCGATATGGGCGCGTTCGGCCACAAGGGGCCGAAACGGCTCGATCCCGGCTTCGAGGTGCTCTTCCAGGCCTTTTCGGGCCTGATGGACAATACCGGCGATCCGGACGGGCAGCCGATGCGCATGGGCGCGGCGGTCTGCGACCTCGGCACCGGCCTCTGGACGGCGCTCGGCGAGCTCGACGGCCTGCGCCAGCGGGAGAAGACGTGACAAGGCGTCAACGTCAACACCTCGCTGCTCGAAACCGCCATGTTCCTGCTGACCACGCAATTTGTCTCGCACAAGGCGACCGGGAAGCGGCCCGTGCGCCACCCGACCGGCAGCCCGCGCGTGGTCGTGTTCGAGGCGTTCGACGCGGCGGACGGGCGCATTCTGATAACGGCGGCGACAGACCGCCTCTTCAAGCGCCTCGGCCGCGCGCTCGGCCGCAGCGACTGGGCCGAGAGCCCGGCCTTCGAGGGCAATGCCGCGCGCCTGGAGCGGCATGGCGAGATCGTGCGCGATATCCAGGCAGCGCTGGCGGAAGGCCGCGTGCGGGAATGGATGGAGGTCTTCGAGGCCGCAGGCGTGCCGGCGTCGCCGGTCAACAATCTGGCCGACGCGCTGCAGGAGCCGCAGGTGCAGGCGCTCGACATGATCGCCGATGTGCCGGAGCGCGACGGCATGCAGGCGCTGGCGCTGCCGATTTCCTTCGACGGCCTGCGCCCGGCGATACGCGCGCCCGCGCCCGAACTCGGCGCCGACAACGCGCTGCTGGATCTCGACGACCCCTGGGCCGGCGCTTGACAGCAGCGGGAGCGGAGCCTAGACGACCCCTCTTTCCGGGCGCGTAGCTCAGCGGGAGAGCACTGTCTTCACACGGCAGGGGTCGCTGGTTCAAACCCAGCCGCGCCCACCATCCACCTCGACAGGCCATTCACCTCGGCAGGACAGGGGCCCCGGGACAATGCGCAAACGCAAGCCCCCGCCGAAACGGCGCAACCCGATGGCCCGGGTTGTGCGCACGCTGCGCCCGCAGCGGGTCCGAAACCGCAAGGCCTATACGCGAAAGGGGCGCCGCAAGGCGCCCGATTTCGTTCCGGGCCCTGCCTCGCCGGAATGACGGCGCGGCGCGTATCTGCGGCGTTGCGAGCGTAGCGTCCGGCCGCGCTTTGGGCCAGTCTGCCGGGCCATGGACCTGCATCTCTTCATAGGCAACGAGCATCGCCCGGACGCGCCTGCGGGCCGGAAGATGGCCGAGCATGTCGAGCAGTTGCGCCTCGCGCGCCAGGGCGGCTTCGAGGGCGCGGCGATCGGCAACCATCTCTCCTATGGCGAAGCGGCATGGTTCCCGCCGCTGGAAACGCTGCTGCATCTGGCCCCGGAGGCCGACGGCATGCAGCTCGCGACCTGCATGCTCATCCTGCCGCTCTACCATCCTTTCCAGGTCGCCGAGCAGGCGGCGCTGCTGGACGCCGTTTCCGGCGGCCGGTTCACGCTCGGCGTGGCGCCCGGCTGGCAGCGGGACGAATTCGAAGTGATGGGCCTCGATTACAACCGCCGGATCGGCCGCTATCTGGAAGGCGTGGACCTGGTCCGCCGGCTCTTCACGGAAGAGGGCGTCAACTTCGCCGGCCGGCATTTCACGGCGGACGGGCTGACGCTGGCACTCAAGCCAGCGCGCCGGCCGCGGCCGCCCATGTGGTTCGGCGGCAGCGTGGATGCGGCGGTGGAGCGGGCCGGCCGGCTGGCCGACACCCGCATAGGCGACAGCTGGGTCGCCTCCTCGCATCTGGTGGGCGATGTGGTCAGGCGGCAGGCGCAGTGCTTCCTCGATACGCTGGAAGCGCTCGGCAAGCCCCGGCCGGCGCGCTTCCCGATGCTGCGCAATATCGTCGTCGCGCCGGACCGGAAGACGGCCATCCGCGAGGCCGGCCCGTTCCTGGAAGCCAGCTACGGGGTCTTCGGCCGCTCGGGGCTGTTCAGGACCATCGGCGGGGCGGAGACGGGCCAGCCGGACCTCGACGAACTGCTTGCCGGGCGGGTCGTTATCGGTTCGCCGGAGGAAGTCGCGGACGAACTGCTTTCGCTCGCGGAGGCGACCGGCTGTAACCGTTTCCTGACGCGCATCCAGTGGCTCGGCATGGACCAGCGGATCGTGATGCGCAGTATCGACTTGCTTGCGGACCGGGTTCTGCCGATGCTTCGCCGGGAAATGCGCGCAGACGGGTGAGAGCGGAGCAATGACGAACACCTATCGAGGCGGCTGCCATTGCGGCAATATCCGCGTGGCCTACCGCACGGCGAAGCCCGTTTCGCAATGGCCGATCCGGGCCTGCCAGTGCAGCTTCTGCCGCAAGCATGGCGTGCGCGCGACCGGCGATCCCGAAGGGCGTGTCGAAATCGCGATTGCGGACGAGGCGAATGTGGACCGCTACCGCTTCGGCCTCGGCATTACGGACTTTCTCATCTGCCGGACCTGCGGCGTCTATGTCTCGGCGCTGGTCGAGGAGCCGGACGGGCTGCTGGCGACCCTGATCGTCAACACCCTCGACCTGCCGCAGGACGGCTTTCCCGAGCCTGCGCCGGCGCATTATGACGACGAGAGCGCGGAACAGCGCCTGGCGCGCCGCCGCCTGCGCTGGACGCCGGCTGTCATGGCGCCGCCCGCGGCGTCCGCCTGACAACGCAAGAATCCAATTTCCGGGAGGTTTCCCCCATGCCGCTGGACAGCCCCGTCATCGTGGACGGCCTGATCGTTTCCGACTGGAGCCGCGAGGTCTTCGAGGAGATGCGCGACGGCGGGCTCACCGCCGCCAATTGCACCTGCGCCGTCTGGCATAATTTCCGCGAGACGATGGACAATATCGCGGCCTGGCAGGGGTATTTCCGCGACCATGCGGACATTCTGGCCCAGGCCCGCTCCATCGCCGACATCCGCGCGGCGCGGGAGGCGGGCAGGGTCGCGGTCTTCCTCGGCTGGCAGAACAGCTATCCCATCGAGGACCGGGTGGACTACCTGCCGCTCTTCCACGACCTCGGCGTGCGCGTCATCCAGCTTACCTACAACACGCAGAACCTTGTCGGCTCCGGCTGCTGGGAGAGCCGGGACAGCGGCCTTTCCGACTTCGGGCGCGACGTGATCGACGAGATGAACCGGCTCGGCATGCTGGTGGATCTCAGCCATGTCGGCGATCGCACGAGCCGCGACGCCATCCTGCATTCGAAGCAGCCCGTGGCCTATACGCATTGCGCCCCCAACGCGCTCTATGACCATCCGCGCAACAAGCCGGACGAGATGCTGAAGCTGATCGCCGACCGGGGCGGCTTCACCGGCGTTGTCGCCTATACGCCCTTCATGGCGCAGCAGGGCGAGGCCACGGTGGACGACGTGGTGGCGCTGCTTGACCACACGATCGGCGTGGCGGGCGAGGACAATGTCGGCATCGGCACCGACTTCACCCAGGGCCACGGCGTCGGGTTCTTCGAATATCTGCGCTCCGACAAGGGCCGCGGCCGGGCGCTCTCCGCCCCCATGAAGAACCGCCCGCCCAATCCGAAGGGCCTCGACGGCATGCGCGACTACCCGAACCTCATCGCCGCCATGGACCGCGCCGGCTGGACGGATGCGCGCATCGAGAAGGTCGCCGGCGAAAACTGGCTGCGGTTCCTCGGCGAGGTGTGGCGGGGGTAGGGCGACTGGCAACAAGGCGTCGCCGCCGCGGCCGGCCCGCAGCGCCCGGATGGTTTCGGACGGGTTATATGGCCACGCCCAATTGCCGCGCCATGTCGGGGAAGCTGTCCGCGACGATGTCGTGGATCGGATTCGGGTCCCGGTCGGGCGGACCTTCGGCGCCCCACTCGTCGGGCCGCTTCACGAACGCGGTCCTGAAGCCACAGCCCTTCGCAGCATCGAGGTCGAAATTGTGGCAGGCCACCATGCAGATTTCGTCCGGTTGCAGCTGCAGGAACTTTGCGACGGTGTTGTAGGCTTCCGGCAGAATCTTGTACTTGCCGATCGCCTCGCATGAGAAAATAGCGTCCCACTCAAGTCCGTTGCGCCTGGCCGTATCCATGATGATCCGGAAGCTGAGGATCGTGAACGATGCGCACAGGAAATTCTCGCGGAGCTTCGGCAGGGTGGCCGGAAAATCGGGCCAGCACTGCAGATTATGCACCGTGTCGTAACAAATCGCGCGGCGCTCGTCCTCGGTGAAGGCGTCGAGCCCGTGCTCCTCGACAAGGCTCTCCAGCGCCATCCGATGGGCGTCGTCGATATTGTAAGCCGGCGGTTCCCTTTCGCCCAGATTGATCATCTTCCCCAGCGAACGGCGCCGGAACTCGTTGGCAATGTGAACCCAGTCCTTCTCGATCCCGTGCCTGGCGCCGGTCTTGGCCAATGCGCCCTTAACGCCGGAATGCCAGTCGAGAATGGTCCCGCCCGTGTCGAAAGTCAGAGCCTTAACCTTTGCCAAGCTCATCGCGGCCTCCCCCGAATTTTCGGCGGCAACAATTTCATGCACCGCCGCCGACCGCAATCGGCGGTATCGTGAGCGGGCATTCTCCATTCGGCATGAGTGCCGACCTGGTCCCGTGTCATGTCACCCGCGCGCGGGTCCGGTATTTCGGGTCGCGCCAGAGTTTCTGGCCGATCACCATTTCGAGGCTATCGACGGCGGCGAGCACGTCCGCCTCGTCGATATAGAGGGGCGTGAAGCCGAAGCGCATGATGTCCGGCGCGCGGAAGTCGCCGATCACGCCCCGGTCGATCAGCGCCTGCATGGCGGGATAGCCGTGCTCGAAGGCGAACGACACCTGCGAGCCGCGTTCGGCCGGGTTGCGCGGCGAGGCCAGCGCGAGGCCGGGGCAGCGCGCCTCGACCTCGGCGATGAACAGCTCCGAGAGCGCAATCGAGGCCGCGCGGATGTCCGCCATGTCGACGCCCTCCCACACGTCCAGCGCCCGGTCCAGGATGGCGAGCTGCACGATGGGCGGCGTGCCGACCCGGAGCCGCTCGGTGGACATGGCCGGGCGGTAGGAACGCCCCATCGCGAAGGGCTCGTCATGGCCCAGCCATCCGGCCAGCGCCGGCTCGACTTCCTCCACGATATCGGGGCGGACATGGATGAAGGCCGGGGCGCCGGGGCCGCCGTTCAGATATTTGTAGGTGCAGCCGACGGCGAATTCCGCCCGGCTGCCGGCCATGTCGATGGGCACGGCGCCGGCGCTGTGGGCAAGATCCCAGATCATGACCGCGCCGGCGGCGTGGGCGGCCTGCGTGACCGCGGCCATATCGTGCATCCGGCCGGTGCGGTAATCGACCTGCGTCAGCATCACCGCCGCCACATCCTCGTCGATCCGGTCGAGGACGTCTTCCGGCGCCGGCGTGCGCAGCTCGTAATCCCTCCCGATCGTGCGGATCAGCCCTTCGGCCATGTAGAGGTCGGAGGGGAAGTTGCCCGAGTCGGAGAGGATCACCCTGCGTCCGGGGCGCAGCTTCAGGGCTGCCGCGAGCGCCTGATAGACCTTGATCGACAGCGTGTCTCCCGTCGCGACGGAGCCTTGCGCCGCGCCGATCAGTCGGGCGATCCGGTCGCCCACATGCTGCGGCAGCGCCATCCAGCCGGCCGTGTTCCATGCCCGGATAAGCTGCTGCCCCCATTCCTCTCCGATGACGGTCCGGGCGCGTTCGAGGGCGCCCTTCGGCAGCGGCCCGAGCGAGTTGCCGTCCAGATAGATCACGCCGTCGGGGAGGTCGAAAAGCTCTTTCCTCGGCAAGGTCCGGGACATGGCTCAAAGCTCCCCGCGCAGATGCCAGAGTTCGGGAAACAACTCGACGCCCGGCATCCGGCGCAGATACTCCACGCCGGAGGCGCCGCCGGTGCCGCGCTTTGAGCCGATCACCCGTTCCACCGTAGTGACATGGTTGAAGCGCCAGCGGCGGAAATAATCCTCCAGATCGACCAGCTTTTCGCCGAGTTCGTAGAGCGTCCAGTATTCGTCGATGTTTTCGTAAACGATTTTCCATCTTGCCCGGACTTCCGGCACGGCCTGGCGCGGCGTGTCCAGGCTGGGCGCGGGCAGGGCGGCTGTCGAGCCGTCGACAGTGCTGAACAGCAAGCGGACGACCTCATCGTAAAAGCTCGGCCGCGCCAGTTCATCCGAGAGCATCCTGTGGATTTCCGGCGTGTGTTCGTAGGGCTTCAGCATGTTCGCATTCCGGTTGCCCAGCAGATACTCGATCATCCGGTATTGCCAGGATTGCATGCCCGACGACGGCCCGAGTCCCTCCTGGAACCGCGTATAGTCAGCAGGCGTCATGGTGCGCAGCACGTCCCACGCGCTGTTGAGCTGCTCGAAAATGCGGCTGACCCGCGCCAGCATCTTGAAGACCTGCGCTGTACGGCCCTTGCGCAACTCTTGCCGCGCGGCAACCAGCTCGTGAATGGCGAGCTTCATCCAGAGTTCGCTCGTCTGGTGCTGGATGACGAACAGCATCTCGTCATGCGCGTCGCTGAGGGGTTGCTGCTGCTTGAGCAAGCGATCCAGCTTCAGATAGTCGCCATAGGACATCTCGTCGGCGAAGTTCGTCTTCGCGCCGTCAACACCGGGATCGTAAGCCTCTTCGCTCATCGCCTTTCCCCGACCCTGGACCTTCATGTCCGGTTGCAGCCCGGACCGGTCATCCTGTCGTCGTGCCGGGAGCGGGCTTCGGCGCCGATCATGACAAAACATCTCATTATACCAACGGCCTCGATTTGGGACTCACTGGCGAATGCCGCCCGGTTTCCCTTTTTTCGTCGATCCGCCCGGCGCCCCCGCCTCTCCTCATCCTGAGTAGCGCCCGCCTGCGGGCGCGTATCGAACCTCATCCTGAGTAGCGGCTGCGTCAGCAGGCGCGTATCGAAAGCCTGTCCTGAGCCTGTCGAAGGGGACGCCTCTCGCCGTCCGGCCCCCTCGATACGCGGCTGACGCCGCTACTCGGGATGAGGACAAAGGACCGGGGCTACGGCAGGGAGGCCCGCGCCATCGGTTCCGATCAACAACCGCTGGTATTACATTCCCGCCGTCCGCCCCGCCTGCGCCCGCCAGGGACATATACGCGGGCGTCCGCTTGGCCTATATCCCGCTGCCGAACCGACATGACCGCATGGAGCCGGAGACAGTCCCGTGACCCTGATCGTCCACAACACGCTGGCGCGCGCCAAGGAGCCTTTCGAGCCGCTCGACCCTGAGCATGTGCGCCTCTATGTGTGCGGGCCGACGGTTTACGACTTCGCGCATATCGGCAATGCGCGCCCGGTGGTGGTGTTCGACGTGCTCTACCGCCTGCTGAAGCGGCTCTATCCGCGCGTGACCTATGTGCGCAACATCACGGATGTGGACGACAAGATCAACGCCCGCGCGAAGGAGACGGGCGAGCCGATCGAGCGCATCACGGCGCGGACGACCGAGGCCTTCCACGCCGACATGGCCGCGCTCGGCGCGCTGACGCCCGATGTCGAGCCGCGCGCGACCGGGCATATCGGCGAAATGATCGAAATGATCGAAAAGCTGGTTGCGGACGGCCACGCCTATGAGGCGGACGGCCATGTGCTCTTCCATGTGCCGTCCATGCCGGATTACGGGCGGCTCTCCCGCCACTCCCGCGAGGAACTGGTCGCAGGCGCGCGGGTCGATGTGGCGCCCTACAAGCGCGATCCGGCGGATTTCGTGCTCTGGAAGCCGAGCGCGGACGACCAGCCCGGCTGGCCGAGCCCCTGGGGCCGCGGCCGGCCCGGCTGGCATATCGAATGCTCGGCCATGTCGCGCGCCTATCTGGGCGAAACCTTCGACATTCACGGCGGCGGGGCGGACCTGATTTTCCCGCATCACGAGAACGAACTGGCGCAGAGCGTCTGCGCGCATGGGGGCCCCTTCGTGCGCTACTGGATGCATAACGGCTATCTGGTGGTGAACAGGGAGAAGATGTCGAAATCGCTCGGCAATGTGCTGACCGTGCGCGAATTATTGGCGGACACGCCGGGCGAGGCGGTGCGGCTCGCGCTGCTGCTGGCGCATTACCGCGCGCCGCTCGATTTCGGCCCGGACACGCTGGCGGAGGCGAAAAGCAGCCTCGACCGGCTCTACCGGGCGCTCAGGGACGCGGGCGGCGGCGAGCCGGGCGAGCCGGCGCCGGCCGTGCTGGAGGCGCTGCTGGACGACCTCAACACGCCGGCCGCCATCGCCGCCATGCACGAGACGGCGACGGCGCTCAACCGGGCGGAGGACGCGGAGGAGAAGGCGGAACTGGCGGGCGCGCTGCTGGGCGCGGGCGCGCTTCTGGGCCTGCTGCAGGCGGACCCGACGGCCTGGCTGCACGGCGAGGGCGACGACGCGGAGGAGATCGAGGCGCTGGTGGCCGAGCGCGTGGCGGCGCGGCGGTCGCGGGATTTCGCGCGGGCGGACGCAATCCGGGACGGGCTCGCCGCGCGCGGCATCGCGCTCGAGGACGGGCCGGACGGCACAGCCTGGCGGCGCGCGGGCTGAGGAGGAGCGGGCAATGCAATTCCGGCTTCATGACGCCGAGGGCGCGAGGGACATAGAGGTCCCGGTCTCCGTCATCGTCATCGCCGGCTGGTCGGGGCGCGACCGGGCGGCGGTGGAGGAGCATATCGAGGAGTTGAAGGACATCGGCGTGGCGCCGCCGTCGCAGACGCCGCTCTACTACCGCGTCGGCGCGTCGCTCGCGACGCAGGCGGAGCGCATCCAGGTGCTGGGCGAGGGCAGTTCCGGCGAGGCGGAGGCGGTGCTGATCGGCTCGGCCGAGCACGGCATGCTGGTGGCGGTCGGCTCCGACCACACAGACCGCGCGTTCGAGGCGCAGTCGGTCGCGGTCTCCAAGCAGATGTGCCCGAAGCCGCTCGGCCGCGATGTCTGGCGCTTTGCCGATGTCGCCGGGCGCTGGGACGCGCTCCGGCTCGAAAGCGACATGGACGGCGAGCCCTATCAGCGCGGCGGCATGGCGGCGGTGCGCGAGCCCGTGGACCTCATTGCCGACTATTTCCACGGTTACAAGGCGGTGCCACCGGAATTCGCCATGTTCCTCGGCACGATTCCCGCAATCGGCGGCGTGCGCGCCGGCAAAAGGTTCAGCGCCCGCCTCGCCGACGACGGAACGGGGCGCGCGCTCACGCTCGACTACGAGGCGGTGACGCTGCCGATCGTGTCGTGAGAGTGCCGTCGGGTCAGGCGGTAACGCCGTCCTTGCGGAAGCGGGCGATCTCCTCCGCATCGTAGCCGAAGGCGGCCAGCACCTCGTCCGTATGCTGGCCGAGCGTCGGCGCGGCGACGGGCGCGGCGGTCGGCGTGGCGGAGAGGCGCACGGGGGAGGCCACCGCCTCGAACCGGCCGGCTTTCGGATGGTCCACGGGCTGCACCATGCCGCGGGCGCGCACTTCCGGCGCGGCGAGCGCCTCGGAGATGCTGCGGACCGCGCCAGCGGGCACGCCGGCCTCGCGGAACCTCGCGATCCAGCCGGCGCGGCTGTCGGCGGCGAAGATCTCCGCGAGCAGCGCGCGGTTCGAGTCGCGATGGGCGAGGCGGGCGGCGTTGTCGCGGAAATGCGGGTGGTCCAGCAGGTCGGGGCGCCGGATGACATCGCGGCAGAAACGCTCCCACTGCCGGTCATTGCCGATGACGAGGTAGAGCGGCCCGTCAATGGTTTCGACCAGCCCGAACGGCTCCAGGAAGGGATGGTCGTTGCCGTAGCGCCCCGTGTCCCGGCCGGTGACGAGCGTGACCTGCGCCTGGTTGGCGAGCGAGGCGACGGCGCCGTCGAGCAGCGCGATGTCGATGGCCTGGCCCTCGCCGGTGCGCTCGCGGTGGTAGAGCGCGGCGAGCACGCCCTGCAGCGCGTTGTAGCCGCTGAATATGTCGGCATAGGAAATGCCGGTGCGCAGCGGACCGCCGTCGGCCTCGCCGGTGATCGCCATCATGCCGCCCTCGGCCTGCGCCACCGGGTCGTAGCCGGCGACCTCCCTGAGCGGGCTGTCATGGCCATAACCGGAGATCGAGCAATAGACGAGGCCCGGATTGGCGTTGCGAAGGCTTTCGAAATCGAGGCCGAGCCGCGCCATCACGCCCGGCCGGAAGTTCTCGACCAGGATATCGGCGCGGGCGGCGATCCGCCTGGCGACGTCCCGGCCCTCGGGCGCGGCGATATTGAGCGCGAGGCTCTTCTTGTTGCGGTTGGCGAAGACGAAATAGGCGCTCTCGCCCGCCAGTTCCTCGCGAATGTCGAACCGGCGCGTGTCGTCGCCGCCCTTCGGGTTCTCGATCTTGATGATCTCGGCGCCGAGATCGGCGAGCGCGAGCGTACACCAGGGGCCGGCGAGCACGCGCGTGAAGTCGAGCACCGTGACGCCGGCAAGCGGACCGGTCATGGATTGCCATCCAATGTCTGCGGAAGGATCGAGGCCTCAGATAACCTTGCGTTCGCGCAGGTCTGTGAGCGCGTCTTCGTCATAGCCGAGCCGGCCGAGGATTTCGGCATTGTGCTCGCCGAGTTTCGGCGCGACGCCGATCTGCGCCGGCGTTTCCGAGAACCGCCACGGCGTGCCGTGAACCTTCAGCGTCTCGCCGATTTCCGGATAGTGCTTCTCGGCGACATAGCCGTTCGCCAGCACGTCGGGATCGTTCGAGGCTTCCAGCAGCGTGTTGATCGGCGCGGAGACGATATCGGCGGCGCGCAGCAGTTCCACCCAGCGCTCGCGGCTGCCGGTTGCGAACAGTTCGGCGAGCGTGGAGAGGATCAGCGTCTTCTTCTCCTCCGACACCAGCGCAAGGCCGAGATCGTCCGCGCCGCGTTCCTGCAGCACCTCGTAGAAGCCGAGAGCCTTCATGGCGCGTTGCCAGTCCCGGTGGCCCAACTGGAAAACGAGCGGGCGCCCGTCCGCGTCGTTGAAGCTGGCAGCGATGCCGGGCCGCTCGCGCGTGCCGTTGATCCGCGTGCCGGTGATCGGGTTGCGGTTCCGCCACATGGTCGTGGTCAGCGTCCAGCCCATGAGGCGCACGACGCCCGCCACCAGCGAGGTCTCGACCTTCTGGCCGACGCCGGTGGTCCTCGCGCAATGCAATGCCGCCAGCAGCCCGCCGAAGGCCAGCAGCGCGCAGGACTCGTCCGCGACCGAGACGATGCCGGTCCGCATGGACTCACCGGGGCCCGCATAGGCTTCCGTCACCCCGCCGAGCGCCTGGCCGACGGCGTCCGTTCCCGGCAGGTGCGCATGAGGGCCTTCCTGGCCGTAGCCGGATATGGAGACATAGACCAGCGCGGGATTGATCGCCTTCAGCGTCTCGTAGTCGAAGCCGTTCTTCTCGGCGACGCCCGGCCGGAAATTCTGGCCGAAGACATCCGCTTCCGCGACCAGCTTGTGCAGGATCGCGCGGCCTTCGTCCGACTTGAGGTTGAGCGTCAGGCTCTTCACGCCGCGATTGTTGGTTTCGAAGAAGGAGCTGACGCCGCCCTTGATCTCGCCGGCCACGCGCGAACTGTCTCCGGCGCCGGGCACCTCGATCTTGATGACCTCGGCGCCCAGGTCCGCCATCAGCATGTAAGGCACCGTGCCGGCCTGCGCGGTCGAGCAGGCGATGGCCTTGACGCCCGCAAGCGGGCCCGGGCGACCGGTCATGGAAGAGCTCCTTGCGTCGGGTTCGCGCTATGGCGGCCGGGGGATTCAGTCGTCCCCGGCCATCACGGAATCGAGAGTCGGCATGCGATAACGGTCGGCCGGGTCGTCCCAGCCCTTGAACTCTGGCTTGCGCTTTTCCGCGAAGGCGCGGCGGGATTCCATGCGGTCCTCCAGGCAGCCATGCTCGTGCAGCGCCGCGGCCAGACGCTCCTGCGGCGGCGATACCTTCGGGCGCATCTGGCGCATCATGTAAAGCGTGTTGACGCGCGAAGCCGGCGGCAGGCTGAGCAAATGGTCGGCCATCTCCATTGCGGTCGGCATCAACTCGTCCGGTTCGACCAGCCTGTTGACGAAACCGAGCTCGTGAAAGCGCTCGGCCGTGAAGCGGAACCCGAAGGCCATCTCCATCGCCACCGGATAGGGCAAATTAGCGATGAAGCCGTGATTGTAGCCGCCGAGCAGCCAGCGCTTCGCCTCCGATATCTCGAACAGCGCGCCCTTGACCGCGACGCGCAGATCGGTGCGCTCGACCAGCATGAAGCCGCCGCCCATCGCGAAGCCGTTGACGGCGGCAATGACCGGCTTTTGCAGCGTCCCGTCGGCGAAGGGGTCGTCGAGGTCGTCATCCGGCGAACCGACGCCGCCGCGCTCGACGGATTCCTTCATGTCCTCCCCGGCGCAGAAGCCCCTGCCGGTCCCGGTAAGGATTGCGACTTCGAGACCGTCATTGTCGCGGAACTCCGAGAACGCCTCCGCCATGCCCTGGCGGATCACCGTGCTGAGCGCATTCAAGCGCTCCGGCCGGTTGAGCCGGACGACCATGGTCTGGCCGTGGATTTCCGTTTCGACAAACGCCATGACTTAGCCTCGCAATGCTGTGGAGCGGCCGGAAGACAACCGCCCCCTGTTTACTCCTCGAGATGGCAGGCCGCCAGATGGCCCGAATCGGACTCCGTCAACGCCGGCGCGACCTGCGAGCAGATATCCATAGCGAACGGGCAGCGCGTGTGGAACCGGCAGCCGCCCGGCGGGTCGAGCGGGGAGGGCACCTCGCCGGTGAGCACAATGCCCTCCTCCTGCCGGTCCGGATGGTCCGGGAGCACGGCGGAGAAGAGGGCTTTCGTGTAGGGATGGCGCACCTGCTCGAACAGCGACTCGGTGGGCGCGTATTCCACGATCTGGCCGAGATACATGACCGCTGTCCACTCGGACATGTGGCGCACCGTGGCGAGGTCGTGGGCGACCAGCAGGTAGGCGACATTGTCCTGTTCCTGGACATCCTTCAGCAGGTTCATCATCTGGGCGCGGATCGACACGTCGAGCGCCGAGACCGGCTCGTCCAGCACGATCAATCTGGGTTCGATGGCGAGCGCGCTTGCGAGCGCGATGCGCTGGCGCTGGCCGCCGCTGAACTCGTGCGGATACTGGCGCGCATGTTCCGGACGCAGCCCGACCTCGACCAGCAGCGCCGCCACGCGCTCGTCGATTTCGGCGCGCGTGCCCCATTTCGCGATCCTGAGGGATTCCCCGACGATCTCGCCGACATGCATTCGCGGGTTGAGCGACGACCACGGGTCCTGGAACACCGCCTGCACCTTGGCGTGGTAGTCCTGCTTGTCCTGGCCCGACAGGCCTTGCCAGGACTGGCCTTCGAGAAGCACATCGCCGGCCGTCGGGGCCTCGAGGCCGAGCACCAGCCTCGAGGTCGTCGTCTTGCCGCAGCCGGACTCGCCGACAAGGCCCAGGGTTTCGCCCTCCCCAATGGAGAAATCGATGCCATCGACCGCCCGGACCCGGCCGACCTCCCGCGAAAACAGGATGCCCTTGCGCACGGGATAGTGCTTGGTGAGGCCGTGAACCTCCAGGATCGGCGCGGCGCTCATGCCGCCAGCCAGCAGCTGGCCGAATGGCTTTCGCCGACGCTGACGGCCTCCGGATATTGCTCGATGCAGCGCGGTTCGACATGGGGGCAGCGGTCCGCGAACCGGCAGCCTGCGGGCAGCTCCGAGAGAGCCGGCGGCTGGCCCTCGATCGCGCGCAGCCGGCCCGTCTTGCGCCGCAGCTTCGGCACCGAGGCGATCAGGGCCTGGGTGTAGGGGTGAACGGGGTTGTCGAAGATCTCCCGCACCGGGCCCGTTTCCACAATGCGGCCGGCATACATCACCGCAACCCGGTCGCACATCCGGGCCACGACGCCGAAATCGTGGGTGATGAACAGGATGCCCATGTCGAGCGACGTCTGGAGCTCCTTGAGCAGGTCGAGATATTGGAGCTGGATGGTGACATCGAGCGCTGTTGTCGGTTCGTCGGCGATCATCACCTCGGGCGCGCAACTGATCGCGATGGCGCCGACGACGCGCTGCTTCATGCCGCCGCTCAGCTCGTGCGGATACTGCCCGACACGCTGTTCGGGAGCCGCCAGACGCACCCGGCGCAGGACATCGACGGCCCTCTCCTTCAGCGAGCGGCCGCTGCCGTCGGGCCGCCTGGCCAGCGCCTCGTGCAGTTGGTTGCCGATGCTGAACACCGGATTGAGGGACGTCTGCGGGTCTTGCAGGATCATGGCGATGCGCTGCCCGCGCACCTCCCGCATCTCGCCCGGGGATTTGGCGAGCAGGTCCTCGCCATCGAGAAGAACGCTGCCTTCGATCGTCCGCGCCGCCGCCTGGGGCAGCAGGCGCAGGATGGAGAGTGCGGTCAGGCTCTTGCCGCAGCCCGACTCGCCGACGAGGCCGAGCACCTCTCCGCGCCTGAGCGAGAAGGTAACGCCGTCCACGGCCTTGACCACGCCGCGCCTCAGGAAGAAGTGCGTATGCAGGTTCCGGACTTCGAGAACCGGGGCGCTGTCCATCTGATCCTCTGTCACCGGCTAGAGCTGCCGCAGTTTCGGGTCGAGCCGGTCGCGCAGCCAGTCGCCGAACAGGTTGAAGGAAAGCACGACGAGCGTGATGGCGATTCCCGGAATGAGCGACAGCCACCAGGCGCTGGTGATCTTGCCCCGGCCCTCGGCCACCATGAGGCCCCAGGACGGCGTCGGCGGCGGCACGCCCGCGCCGAGGAAGCTGAGTGACGCTTCCGCCACGATGATGACGCCGACATTGAGCGTCAGCAGCACCATGAAAGTGTTGAGCACGTTAGGCAGGATGTGGACGAACATGATCCGCGCCGGCGAACTGCCATGGACCCGCGCCAGCGCCACGAAGTCGCGTTGCTTGATCGCCAGAACCTCGCCCCGGATGACCCGCGCGAAGCCCGCCCAGAGGAATAGGCTGAGCGCAATCACCAGCGTGTCCATGCCCTGGCCCATGGTCACCGCCAGCAGCAGCGCGAACAGGATGGTCGGGAAGGCGAAGGCGGCGTCCACGACGCGCATCAGGAACGCGTCCAGCTTGCCGCCCACATAGCCGGAGACGATGCCAAGCACGAGGCCGACGCCGCCGCCGACCGTGAGCGCCAGCGCTGTCACGATGAGGCTGACGCGCGCTCCGTAGAACAGCCGGGTCAGCAGGTCGCGGCCGAAAATGTCGGTGCCGAGCAGATATTCGCTCGAACCGCCTTCCTCCCAGAAAGGCGGCAGCAGCTTGTTCGGAAGCGACTGGTCGATGGGCGAGTGGGGCGTGAGCCAGGGCGCGAACACGGCGACGAAGACCATCGCGCTGATGATTGCGAAGGATGCGAGAGGAAGCCGCCGCATCGTCTGGCCCTACTCGAACCGGATTCTGGGATCGACATAGGCGTAGAGAATGTCGACCAGCAGGTTGATGAACAGGATGAAGATCGCATCCATGATGATGACAGCCTGGAGCAGCGGGTAGTCCCGGAAGATGACCGCCTCATAGGTCAGCCGCCCGATGCCCGGCCAGGCGAACACGGTCTCCGTTACGATAGCGCCCGTCACCAGCCCGCCCATGAACACCCCCCAGAGGCTGAGCACAGGTATGAGCGCATTGCGCAGACAGTGCTTCCACACGATTGCGGTTTCGCTCACGCCCTTGATCCGGGCGAGCTTCACGAATTCGCTGTCCAGTGTTTCCAGCATGCTGGAGCGGATCAGCCTCATGAAGCCTGCGACCAGGAAGGTCCCGAGCGTGATCGTCGGCATGATGTAGTGGAGCGGCCCGCCCATCCGGCTGGACGGCAGCAACCCCCAGGTCACGCTGAACAGGTAGATCAGCACGATGCCGAGCCAGAAATTGGGCGTGGATATGCCCAGCACCGCAATGGTGGCGGATAATCGGTCGATGATGCCGCCCCGGCGCAGGGCCGAAAGGATGCCCAGCGGTATCGCCATCGCGATAGCCAGGATCATCGCCGGCGGGATCATCGCCAGCGTGTTCGGCAGGCGCGAGAAAAAGATGTCGGTCGCCGGCTGGCGGTAGCGGATCGAGGTTCCGAGGTCGCCCTGGACCGCATCGACGATGAAGACGCCGAACTGGTCCATGATCGTCCCCTCGAGCTTGAGGCGTTTGATCATGTCCTGCCGGTCTTCCTCGGTCGCATCCTCCGGCAGCATCATGTCGACCGGATTGCCGGTCATACGCCCGATGAAGAAGACGATGGACGTCACCACCACGAGCAGGATCACGCCCTGGACAAGGCGCTGCAGGATGTAACGCTGCATGGGGCTACCCCGCTCGGCGCATCCGGCCCGGCAGGAAAACGCCGGTTCCCGGCCGGAGCCGGGAACCGGTCATCGTTCGAACCTCTGGGTTACCAGGGCTTTTGCTCTGGCCTCGGCATCCGCTCGAACACGTCTCCGAACTCGTGGCGGCCGGGAATCGGCTTGAAGGCGCCGACCTTCTCGGGGTTGACCGCCCAGTAGCCCATGCCCTCGATGATCGGCACAGCGATCCACGAGTCCGCCACCACGGTCATCATCTCGTCGGTTTTCCGGGCGCGCTCTTCGGCGTCCTGCGCGGTCACGACCTCCTGATGCAGCTTGTCGTAGGCCTGGCAGAAGTCATTGCAATCGCCCTCTTCGCCGAACAGATGGTGGCCGCTGCCACTAGTGAACCCGCCCGAATAGCGGGCCACCGCGACGGGGCGCCCGGCGGTGCGGAACATCGAGGCCGCGCCGGTAAGCGCCTTCTGATCGCCACGGTAGAGCAGCCGGAAGGCGCCCCATTCATAGTGCTTGATGTCCACATTGACGCCGATCTTCTGCCAGAAGTCGGCCACGGCGATGCCGATCTGCGTCATGTAGGGCGTGCCCGGCAGGGCGGTATTGGCGAACTTCATGTCGAACCCGTCGGGATACCCTGCCTCGGCAAGAAGCTCCTTCGCGCGTTCGGGGTCGTAGCGCAGCGCCTCGCGGCCCCAAGCCTGCCACTTCTCGATATCCGTATCGACCGCATAGGGGAAGGTGGCGAACGGCATCGGCCAGCGCGCCTGTCCGTACATCACATGGTCGATGATCTGCTGGCGGTCGATGGCGAGCGACAGCGCCTCGCGCACTCGCGCGTCGGCCAGCGGCGAGTCCTTCTGGGACTCCTTGTAGGTGCCCCAGAACTGGTAGATGGCCTGCATCGTCGCCGGGACGCTGATGAGCTTGAGGTTCGCGGCCTCGACCTCGCGGATCGATTCGGGGCTGATGGAGGCGATTGCCGCCTCGCCCGTGCGCACCATGGCGACGCGGGTGCTCTCTTCGGGCACCAGTAGAATGCGCAGGCGCTTGAAGTTCGGCGTGCCGCGCCAGTGCGGGCCCTCGACGGCCTCGAATTCGACATAATCGCCCGGCACGCTCTCGACGAACTTCCACGGGCCGCTGCCGACAGGCTCCTCCCGGAATTTCTCGACGCCGGCCTCCTCGATATATTTCTTGGGCATCAACTGCCCTTCCTGGAACACGGCCCGGCTGAGGCCGGCCGGGAAGTGGACCTGGACGCCCTTGGTGTAAACGCGGACCGTATGGTCGTCGATGACCTCAATGCTCTTCACGTTCCGGCGCAGCGCTGCAGCCCGCGACGAGAGCGACTCTTCCGACATCGTCCGCTCAAGGCTGAACTTCACATCATGCGCGGTGAGCGGGTCGCCATTATGCCATGTGAGGCCCTTCTGGAGGTGGAAGACCCAGCTGAGCCCGTCTTCCGCCAGCTCCCATTTCTCGGTCACGCCGGGGCCGAGGCCGCCCTGCTCGTAGTTGAACCCGATCAGCGCATCGAAAATCGGCGCCTGGTAATGGGCGTGCGGCGCCCGGTCTTCCAGGATCGGGTCCATGGTCTGGCCGCCCAGCGTTTCGAGCGCCACGACCAGCGTGCCCTCCTGATCCGCCGCATGAGCGACGGAAAACGCGGCCAGCACTGACGCGGCCAGACCTCCGAGAATACGGCTTCGACGAAGCATCGGACTCCTCCCTTTGTGTTGTCCGGCGTTCTGCGAACGCTGCCGGACATTACAGGAGTGGCCGCGCAGGGCTGTCAAGCACGGCCCGCTTGTCGCAATTGCGCGGTTTCCGGACGCACAATAGGCTGAAGCCTAGCGACCGCCGGGTTATGTGCCGTCCGTCCGCTTGCGGGGAGCGTCGTTCCATGGCGCGTTACTCGATCATCTCTCTGGCGCGCAATGCGCTGACCGGACACCGGGACTGGCCGGAACTCTGGCGCTCGCCGGAGCCGCGGCCGGCCTATGAGGTCGTCATCGTCGGCGGCGGCGGCCACGGTCTGGCGACGGCCTACTATCTTGCGAAAGAACATGGCGTCACCGATGTCGCGGTGGTGGAGAAGGGCTGGCTCGCCGGCGGTAATATCGCGCGCAACACCACCATCATCCGCTCCAACTATCTCTGGGACGAGAGCGCGGCGATCTATGAACACGGGCTGAAGCTCTGGGAGGGGCTTTCCCGCGAGCTCAACTTCAATGTGATGCTGCGCCAGCGCGGTGTGCTGAACCTGGCGCATACCGAGCACGATGTCCGGGAGTCGATCCGCCGGGTGAATGCCAACCGACTGAACGGCGTGGACGCGGAATGGCTGGACGCCGAGGGCGTCAAGGCCTTCTGTCCGCCGATCTCCGTCTCGCCCGACGTGCGCTACCCGGTGCTCGGCGCAACCCTGCAACGGCGGGGCGGCGTGGCCCGGCACGACGCCGTGGCCTGGGGCTATGCGCGCGGGGCCGATGCGCGCGGCGTCGATATCCTCCAGCATTGCGAGGTGACGGGCATCAGGCAGGTGCGCGGGCGCATCACCGGCGTCGAGACGAGCCGGGGCTTCATCGGCGCGAAGAAGGTGGCGCTGGTCGCCGCCGGCCATTCCTCGGTGCTGGCGGAAATGGCGGGCCTGCGCCTGCCGGTGGAAAGCCACCCGCTGCAGGCGATGGTCTCGGAGCCGCTCAAGCCGGTGCTCGACTGCGTCGTCATGTCGAACGCCGTGCATGTCTATATCAGCCAGTCCGACAAGGGCGAGCTTGTGCTGGGCGCCGGCATCGACGCTTTCAACAGCTACGGACAGCGCGGCGGGCTGCATGTGCTGGAGGATCAGTTGGCGGCGCTGATGCAGCTTTTCCCCGCCTTCAGCCGCGCGCGCCTGCTGAGAAGCTGGGGCGGCATCGTCGATGTCTGCCCCGACGCTTCGCCCATCGTCTCGAAAACGCCGGTCGAGGGCCTCTACATTAATTGCGGCTGGGGCACGGGCGGCTTCAAGGCGACGCCGAGCTCCGGATGGACCTTCGCGCACACCATTGCCCGCGACGAGCCGCATGAGCTGAACGCGCCCTTCGCTCTCGACCGCTTCGCCTCCGGCGCGTTGATCGACGAGCACGGCGCCGCCGCCGTCGCGCATTAGGGGAGGGACCGGCCATGATGCGCATAGAGTGTCCCTGGTGCGGCGGGCGGGACGAAACCGAGTTCCACTATGGCGGCGAGGCGCATATCGCCCGGCCGGAGGACCCGGACGCGCTCTCCGACGAGGCCTGGGCCGACTACCTGTTCATGCGCGCCAATCCCAGGGGAGTCCACGCCGAGCGCTGGATGCACGCCCAGGGCTGCCGGCGCTGGTTCAACGTGCTCCGTCACACGGCGAGCCATGAAGTCGTCGCCGTCTATCCGATGGGCGCGCCTCGGCCCAATTCGCCGGAGGCGGCGGCATGACAGGACCGCGCCGCCTGCCGTCCGGCGGCTGGATCGACCGGTCGCGCGAGCTGTCCTTCCGCTTCGACGGCAGACGCTACAAGGGCCACCCTGGAGACACGCTGGCCTCGGCGCTGCTGGCGAACGGTGTGCGGCATGTCGGCCGCAGCTTCAAATACCACCGGCCGCGCGGCGTGATGGCGGCCGGGGCGGAGGAGCCGAACGCGCTCGTCCTGCTGGAGCCGGGTTCTTTCGCGGAACCGAACCTGCGCGCAACCGAGATCGAGCTTTACGACGGTCTCACCGCGGAGAGCGTCAACCGCTGGCCTTCGCTGCGTTTCGATCTGGGCGCGGTCACCGGGCTCATGTCCGGGTTGTTCGTGGCCGGCTTCTACTACAAGACCTTCATGTGGCCGTCTTCCTGGTGGAACCGGATCTATGCGCCCGCAATCCGGCGCATGGCGGGGCTGGCGCGCGCGCCTTCCGAACCCGACCCGGAGCTCTATGAGCACCGTCACGCCCATTGCGACATCCTAGTGGTCGGCGGCGGACCGGCGGGCATTGCAGCGGCTCATGCCGCCGCTGCCTGCGGCGCGCGCGTCATGCTGGCGGACGAGCGCCCGCGCCTTGGCGGCTCTCTTCTGGACGGGCCCGAGCGCGTCGGGGACGAGGACGGCGCGGCATGGGCCGAGCGGATGCTGGCCGGCACATCGGCGCTGCTGCTGCCCCGCACCACGGGCTTCGGTTATTACGACCACAATTTCATGGCGCTCGCCGAGCGGTTGACGGAAGGCTTCTCTCCGTCGGAGCGCGCCGGCCGGCCGCGCCAGCGCATTTGGCATGTCCGCGCCCGGCGGGTGGTGCTGGCGACCGGCGCGCATGAGCGCCCGCTGGTCTTTACTGGCAATGACCGGCCGGGCGTCATGCTGGCCGGCGCCGTCTCTGCCTATATCCACCGCTATGCCGTCCTGCCGGGCAGCCGCGCGGTGTTTCTTGCCAATGACGACTCCGTCTATGCCGCCGCCCGCGAATTCGGCCGGCAGGGAGGCGAGGTCGCGGCGCTGGTCGATCTGCGGGCAAAGAGCGCAGCGGACGCGGACGGCCTGCCGGTTCTGCGAGGGGCCGTTCCACTGCGAACCCTCGGGCGCCGCGCCCTGACCGGGATTGAGATCGAGGCGGACGGGAGCAGGCGGCGCATCGCCTGCGATCTTGTTGCGATGGGCGGCGGCTGGAACCCGGCCGTGCATCTCTTCAGCCAGTCCCGGGGCGTGCTGCGCTGGGACGATGACTTGCACACATTCGTCCCCGGCCGCTCGGCGCAGGCGGAGCGGTCCGTCGGCGCGGCGGCCGGCCGGTTCGATCTCGAGGGCTGTATCGCCCAGGGCGCCGAAGCGGGCGCCGCCTTCGCCCGCGAACTCGGCTTCGAGGCGCCCGAACCGCCGGCCCCGCCCGAACAGCCACCCGCCGGGACAGGAGCGCCATCCGCGCCGTCGAAGGGCCGTGGCAAGGCGTTTGTCGATTTCCAGAACGATGTGACCGCCGCCGATGTCGCGCTTGCGAGACGCGAGGGCATGCATTCGGTCGAGCATCTCAAACGCTGGACAACGCTCGGCATGGCGACCGACCAGGGCAAGACCTCCAACATTAACGGACTCGCGCTGATGGCGGCGGGGCTCGACCGGCCGCCGGCGGCGGTCGGCCATACCACCTTCCGCCCGCCCTACACGCCGGTGCCCTTCGGCGCGCTGGCGGGCCGCCATGTGGGGGCGCTCGCCGATCCGGTGCGCCGCACGCCGATGCAGGATTGGCAGGAAGCCAATGGCGCGGTCTTCGAGCCGGTCGGCCAGTGGCTCCGGGCGCGCTACTATCCCAAGGATGGCGAGAGCATGCGCGAGGCGGTGGCCCGCGAATGCAAGGCCGTGCGCCAGGCCGCCGGCATTCTCGACGCCTCCACGCTCGGCAAGATCGACATTCGGGGCCCCGATGCGGCCGAGTTCCTGAACCGCATTTACATCAACGGCTGGAAGACGCTCGCCGTCGGGCGCTGCCGCTACGGGCTGATGCTGGGCGAGGACGGCATGGTGTTCGACGACGGGGTCACGACCCGGACCGGCGAGCATCGCTACCTGATGACCACGACCAGCGGCAATGCCGCCGCCGTGCTGGAATGGCTGGAGGAATGGCTGCAGACCGAGTGGCCGGAACTGCAGGTCTATTGCACCTCGGTCACCGAGCAATGGGGCACGATCACCCTGTCGGGGCCGCGCGCGAGGACGCTGCTGGAACCGCTTGTCGAGGATATCGACCTGGACCCGGCGGCGTTCCCCTTCATGTCCATGCGCGAGGGCCGGATCGGCGGCGCGTCGGGCCGTATCTTCCGCATCGCCTTCACCGGGGAGCTTTCCTACGAGGTGAACCTGCCCTGGCGGCGGGCGGCGCCGGTCTGGGAAAGGCTGGTCGAGGCGGGGGCGGCACCCTACGGCACCGAGGCGATGCACGTATTGAGGGCGGAAAAGGGCTTCATCGTTGTCGGCCATGAGACCGACGGCACGGTGACGCCGGTCGATCTCGGCATGGAGCGGATGCTCTCCTCGCGGAAGGATTTCATAGGCCGCCGTTCCCTCGCCCGCCCGGACAGCCGGCGGCCGGACCGCAAGCAACTGGTCGGGTTGCTGCCAGAGGACCCCTCGGAGGTGCTTCAGGAAGGCGCGCAGATCGTCGAGGCGCCGCGCGGAACCCCGCCCGTGCCGATGCTGGGCCATGTAACCTCCAGCTACTGGAGCGCGGCGATGGAGCGCGGTTTCGCGCTGGCGCTCGTCAAGGGCGGGCGCTCGCGCCATGGCGACCGGGTCTGGGCTTCGGCCACGACCGGGGAGAGCCGCGTACAGATCGTCGATCCCGTCTTCTACGATCCGGAAGGGGCAAGGCTCGATGGCTGAACTGTGCGAGATCGACGGCCTCGGCCTGACGATATTGCGGGGCGGCGGGGCGGCGTTCCGGGCCGCCGCCGCGGACGCGCTGGGCTTCGGGCTGCCGGAGACGCCGAACACCGTATCGGGGCGGGCTCTCTGGCTAGGTCCCGATGAGTGGCTGATTGCGTCGGACTCGGATGTAGCCGGGGCGCTGGAGAATGCCCTGGAAGGCGAACATTGCGCCATCGTCGATGTGAGCGAGGCGCGCGCGGTGCTGGAATTGTCAGGCGCCGGGGCCCTGGATGTGATGGCGTCCGGCTGCCGGCTCGATCTGCAGGCGCTCGGGCCGGGCTCCTGCGCGCAGACGGCGCTCGCGCGGGCGCATGTATTGCTGGAGCCGCGCGAGGACGGTGTCTGGCGCCTCTATGTCGGCCGGTCCTTCGCCGCCTATGCCCGCGCCTGGCTCGAGGACGCCATCGCCTTGCAGGCTATGTCCGCGCCTGCCTGATCCAGCCGTTTTCGAACGCCGGGCCGTCCGAGCCGCAGAAGCGGGCGATGCGGTCGAGCTCCCGCCCGATGCGCTCCAGCCGCCCCTTGCCGAGGCGCACGCCCCGCTCCGGCCATAACGCGCGCACGCACAGCCGGCCTTCCTTCCGCCGCATGTCGATACGCCCGATCAGCCGGTCTTCCTCCAACAGCGGAAAGACGTAGTAGCCGTATTCGCGCTTTTCCTCCGGCACGAAGATTTCGATGCGGTAGCGGAAGTCGAACAGCCACTCGGCCCGCCTGCGGTCGCGCAGCAGGGGGTCGAAGGGGCTGAGCACGCGCACGCCGCCCGGCGGGTCGGAGGCCCGTTCCGCCTGCTGGCCTATGTCCGGCCGGGCGAGCAGGCGGCGGGCGCGGCCTGGTCGGGCGCCTTCCACCTCCACCTCGACGAGGGCGCCGGGCTCTTGCGCAGCGCACCAGGTCCGCGCCTCCGTCGCCGTGGCGGTTTCCCAGAAGGCGGCGATCTCGCCTGGCGCAGCGAAACCCAGCCGGTCGAGCGCGCCCGCGCAGGCCCAGTCCAGCGTTTCCTCCTCGCTCGGCTCGATGTTCAGGAAGGCCTCGGGAACCACGCGCTCGGCGAGGTCGAAGACTTTCTGGAAACCCTCGCGCCGGGAGATCGCGAGCGCGCCCGTGCGCCAGAGGAATTCCAGCGCCGTCTTGGAGGGATGCCAGTCCCACCAGCCGGGCGCTGTCCGTCTGGCGCCGTCCCGGAGTTCGCGGGCCATGACGGGTCCGTGCTCCCGGATCCGCTCCAGGACATCGTCGAACCGCTCCTCAAACCCGGCGCGCCGCCAACTGCGCCAGCGCGCCCGCAGCAATTCGGCGTCGCGGCGGAAGCGCAGCCGCCAATGAGGATAGAAGGCTATGGGGATAACCGACGCATCGTGTGTCCAGTGCTCGAACAACGCCCGCTGCCGCTCCAGCAGGCGGTCGAGCTGCCGCGGCCGGTAGCTTTTGCGCCGGGAGGCCAGGATCATGTGGTGGGCGCGCTCGACCGTGGCGATGCTGTCGATCTGCACGAAGCCGAGCCGCTCGATGAGCCCGGCAAGGTCTTCCCCCGCCGGCGGACGCCCGAGGCCGTGCCGGTCGAGGAACAGCCTCCGGGCAGCGCGGTTGGAAAGGCGGAGCGGCGAACCGCCGGTGCTGTCACCCATTTGTCCGCCTTGTTTTAGCGACGGCAGATCAGGGCGCGCCGACCGAGATGTCGAGCAGGGCCTGCCGGCCCTCGCCGGTCACGATTTCGACGGCGCGGGCAAGCGCGTCCGGCAGCGCATCCGGATCCTCCACCCGTTCGCCATGCCCGCCACTCGCCTGCGCGATGAGGTCATAGCGCGGCGCGGGCTCCAGCGAGGTGAGCGGCATGATATTGGCGCGACTTGCATGGCCGTCCGGATAGACCGACAGCGCCGCCCGGCGCACGGCGTTGTAAATGCCGTTGTTGAAGACGAGCGTCAGCACCGGCAGGCCGAGCGAGGCGCCCGCCTGGTGGCAGGCGACCGGGTTGGCGAACATGTAGGAGCCGTCACCGACGCAGGCGACCGCGAGGCGCTCCGGCCGGGCGAGCTTCGCGCCCATCGCCGCTGGCAGCCCCCAGCCGAGGCCGCCCGCCAGCGAGCCGCCGAAATAGCCGAGCGGATCGCGGACCGTGAGCGCCGCCAGCGGCGCGCCCAGCTCGTTGAAGATCATGGCGTCGTCCGGCAGCGCCCGGTCGAGGCAGCGGGCGACCCAGCCCGGCGACATCGGCGCCGACGCGCCGCCGGCTTCCGCGGCGGCGATGCGCGCCTCCCGCCCCTCGCGGCAGCGGCGGGCGACTTCTTTCTTCCGGCCCTTCGGCGGCGGCTTCATTTCGGCCGCCAGCGCCTCCAACACGGCCGCCGGGTCCCCGGCAATGGCGACATCGGCGGGAAACCCGCGCATCGGCACATCCGAGAACAGCGGGTCGGCGCCCACCTGAACCACCTTGCAGCCGGACGGAATATCCTGTTCGGCGGGCATCCAGGGCACCATCGCGTCCAGCGCCAGCACGGCGTCCGCATCCTTGAGCCAGGGGCCGGGATCGAAGCCGCCATGCATGGGGTGGTCGCCCGGCAGCGAGGCGCGGCTCGCCCAGAACTCCACCACCGGCATCGCGAAGCGCTCGGCGAAATCCGCCAGCACATGCCAGCCGGCGCCCCGGTTGGCGACGATCAGCGGCCGCTTGGCCGCCGACAGCACGGCCGCGCCCTCGGCGATGGCGGCCGGGTCCGGCAGGCCCGGAGACACCGGCTTCTGGCGCGGCTCCGGCGAGAGACGGAAGCCCGGCAGCGGCTCCGCCATGATCTCGCGCGGCATGGTGAAATAGACCGGCCCCCTGGGAGGGCTGGCGGCGACGGCGAGCGCGCGCTCCACCACCGTCTCCAGCTGGTCGGCGAGACGCAGCTCGTAGTCCCACTTGACCGCCTCGCGCAGCATTCCCGCCTGGTCGAACATGTCCTGGCCCCAGTGGATGCCGCGGTCGCGCGCGCCCTTGCGGCCCTTTTCGGTCACCGGTGTGCGCCCGGCGGCCATGAAGATCGGCACATTGTCGCGCCGGGCGTTGATGAGGCCCATCAGCGCATTGGCGGTGCCGACATTCACATGCGCCATGACGGCGGCCATTCGCCCCGACGCCTGCCAGTAGCCGTCCGCCATGCCGACCGCCACGGTCTCATGCACGATGGTGTGGGGCGCGGGGAAATCGAGCCCGGTCTCCCCGGCCCGCGCATAGGCCTCGACGATGGGGGCGAAGTCCGTGCCGGGATTGGCGAACAGCACATCCACCCCGCGCGCCTTGAGCAGCGCCAGATAGGCTTCGGCGACGGTGATCTCGGTCACAGGCCGCCCTCAGACGTCGGCGGGCGCGAAGCCCGGCTCGTCGCGGAAGCGCTCCTCCGTCCAGCGCGCGAGGTCGTCGTCGCTCAGCGCCGGGTCCCATATCACGGCCTGCGGCTGCGCCACCTTCCAGGGCGTGTCGCAGAAAATCTCGATGCCGTTCCGCTCCGGGTCCTCGAAATAGATCGACCAGGTATTGCCGTGGCTGCGGGGGTTGTAGGAAACCCCTTCGGCGTCCAGCGCCGCCGCCATGCCGCGCAGCGCCGAGAGGTCGTCGATGCGGAACGCCGCATGGTTGACGCTGTTGGAGGGGCCGGCCTGCTTCCTGCCGTCGATGAAGGCCACCTGGTGGTGTTCCTCCGGGTCCTGGCTCAGGAACACGATTTCCCTGTCGTCATCCGGGCGGATCGGCCCCCGGTCCGTGATCTCGAAGCCCAGCACATGCGTATAGAAGGCCAGCATGCGCTCCTTGTCCTCGACATAGAGCACCATATGGGACCATGTGAGCGTCATCGTTCCGCTCCCGCCGCTATTCCGCCGCCATCCGTTTAGCTTGCCGCCTGCGTTCGTGCATGTCGAGATAACGCTTGCGCAGGCGCACCGCATTCGGCGTCACCTCCACCAGCTCGTCATCGGCGATCCAGGCGATGGCGCGCTCCAGCGCCATGTCCTGCGGCGGCGAGAGCAATATGGCGTCGTCCTTGCCGGCGGCGCGAAAATTGGTGAGCTGCTTGGATTTAAGCGGATTGACCTCGATGTCCTGGCCGCGGGCGCATTCGCCGATCACCATGCCGCCATAGACCGGCTCCCCGGGCGCGGTAAAAAGGCGCCCCCGCTCCTCCAGGTTCCAGAGTGCATAGGCCGCCGCCTTGCCGCGCTCCAGCGAGACCATGACGCCGCGCCGCCGGCCGGCCAGCCGCCCCTTCCAGGGCGCATAGCCGTGAAACAGCCGGTGCAGCACGCCGGTGCCGCGCGTATCGGCAAGGAACTCGCCGTGATAGCCGATGAGCCCGCGCGACGGGGCATGGAACACAAGGCGCTGGCGGCCCGCGCCGGTGGGGCGCATGTCGATCATCTCTGCCTTGCGCAGGCCCATTTTCTCGACCACGGCGCCGGCATGACCGGCGTCCACATCCACCGTCACCTCCTCGATGGGTTCGAGGCGTGCGCCCGTCTCGGCATCGGCCTCGTAAAGGACGCGCGGGCGCGAGACGGACAGCTCGAAACCCTCGCGCCGCATGGTCTCTATGAGCACCGCCATCTGCAGCTCGCCCCGCCCGGCGACCTCGCAGGCGTCCTTCTCCGCGCTTTCCGTTACCCGGATCGCGACATTGCCCTCCGCCTCGCGCATGAGTCGGTCGCGGATTTCCCGCGAGGTCAGCTTGTCGCCGTCCTGCCCGGCGAGCGGGGAGTCGTTTACGGAGAGCGTGAGCGCCAGCGTCGGCGGGTCGATAGGCCGGGCTGGCAGCGGCTTCGACACCTCGGGCGCCGCCAGCGTGTCGGCGACCGTCGCCGTCTGGAGGCCGGCGATCGCCACGATATCGCCGGCAACGGCACGCTCGACTGGAACACGGTTGAGGCCCCGGAAGGCGAGCAGGCGGGTCGTCCGGGCGCGCTCGACAATGCCGCCTCCGGGGCCGTCTCCGGGCCGCAGCGCATGGACCGTCCGGTTGGCGCCGATCTCGCCGCTCTCGATCCGGCCCGTGAGGACCCGGCCGAGAAAGGGATCCGACTCCAGAATGGCCGCCGCCATCGCGAAAGGGCCGTCCGGGGTGGCGCGGGGCGCGGGCACTTGCTCCAGAATCGTCTCGAACAGCGGCCCGAGCCCGTCGCGCGGCCCTTCGGGCGCGAGCGCCGCCCAGCCTTCCTTGGCGGAGGCGAACAGGGTCGGGAAATCGAGCTGGCGCTCATCCGCGTCCAGGGCGGCGAACAGGTCGAAGGTCTCGTCCTGCACCTCGAAGGCGCGCGCGTCCGGCTTGTCCACCTTGTTGACCACGACGATGGGCGCAAGCCCGGCGGCAAGCGCCTTGGCCAGCACGAATTTCGTCTGCGGCATCGGCCCTTCCGAGGCATCGACGAGCAGCAGGCAGCCGTCCACCATGCCGAGCACCCGCTCGACCTCGCCGCCGAAATCGGCATGGCCGGGCGTGTCCACGATATTGATGCGGGCGTCCCGCCACTCGACCGAGGTGCATTTGGCGAGGATGGTGATGCCGCGTTCGCGCTCCAGAGCGTTGGAGTCGAGCGCGCGCTCGGCGACGCGCTGGTTGCTGCGGAAGGCCCCGCTCTGGCGCAGCAGGCCGTCCACCAGCGTCGTCTTGCCGTGGTCCACATGGGCGATGATGGCGATATTGCGCAGAACGGTCACGATGGCGTCGGCAAGATGGAGGACTGAAGATGACGGCGGCTTCCTACATCAATCCGCGCAGCGGCGCGAATTGGCCTGCGGACCGGGCGCTCTGGCGCGCGCCCGACGATGGCGGCCTGCTGAGGCTCACGCCCGGGCGCGGCCTCGCGCCGGACGAGATCGAGCGCTCGGAGCCGTCGCTCTGGCGTTACCGCGCCGCGATCCGTGTGGAAGACCGGGGCCGGATAAGCCTCGGCGAAGGCTTCACGCCGCTGGTCGAGACGGAATGGGACGGGCGCCGGCTGCTCTTCAAATGCGAGCACCTCATGCCGACCGGCTCCTTCAAGGACCGGGGCACGGCCGTCATGATGTCGCATCTGAAGCAGACGGGTGTCGAGGCGTTGCTGGAGGACAGTTCCGGCAATGCCGGGGCGTCCATCGCCGCCTATGCCGCCGCCGCCGGCATCCGCGCGCGCATTATGGCGCCGGCGGGCGCGCCGGCGGCGAAGCGCGTCCAGATCGCCGCCGCCGGGGCCGAATTGCAGGAGGTGGCGGGAGACCGCGACGCCGTGGAGCGCGCGGCGCTGGCGGCCGCGGAGGACATGTTCTACGCCAGCCACAACCGCCAGCCCTTCTTCCTCGAAGGCACGAAGACGCTGGCCTTCGAGTTGTGGGAGCAGCTCGGCTTCCGCGCGCCGGCGGCTGTGGCCGCGCCCTGCGGCAATGGCGCGAACATACTCGGCCTTTATCTCGGCTTCCGGGAGTTGAGGGATGCGGGGCAAATCGAGGCGCTGCCCCGCCTTCATGCGGTGCAAGCGGCCAACAATTCCCCCATCCGCACGCTGTTTGACGGCCGGGTGCTGCCGCGGGGCCCGACCGTGGCGGACGGCATCGCGACGGCGCAGCCGATCAAGGGGCGGGCAGTCGTCGACGCCGTGCGCGCCACCGGCGGCTCGGTCCCCGTCGTGAGCGAGGAGGCGATTCTCGACGCCTTGGGCCGGCTCGCCCGATCGGGCTGGTTCCTGGAGCCGACCTCCGCCGTCGTCGCCGCCGCCCTGCCGCAATTGCCGGAGGAAAACATCGTTCTGGTGCTGACAGGCTCCGGGCTGAAGACCCTCGACGTCCATGCCGGGCTGCTCGCCGACGGTGGATAGGCCCGGTCGGCGCCGCTCAGCAGTTTTCCCGAATCCAGGCTCCGAGCCATTCTGAGATGCCGGCCGAGTGCTCATCCATCATGAACATGTGGGTGGCGCCGGGGAAGCCGGCATCGGGCAGTTCGACCAGTTCCGCCCGGCCGCCGGCGGCCTTCACCCGGTCGCGGAAGGCAGCCGTCTCCCTTCTGGATATCGACCATCGCGGCGACTCCTCGATGAAGTCGCCGAGCAGGAGGAGCCACGGCCCGCCGGCGACGGCTTCGGGCGAAATCCGCTCCGCCGCCGGCCAGCCCGAACCCTCGGCGGAGACCACGCCGCGAATGCAATCGGGGTTCTCGACCGCCGCATGGCTGCCGAGATAGCCGCCCTGGCTGTGGCAGACCAGCACGCAGGGGCCGATCCGCCTGAGCGCCGCGCCGACGCCGCGGATCTGCGCCTGCGATGTCGAGGTCCAGCGGGGCACGAACTGGCGCTGGAAGTTCTCCATCGCCTGAAGCGGGAAGCGCTGGCCGTCGAACGGCTTGCCCGCCGCGAAATCCTCGGGCCGTCCGAAGCGGAACAGGTCCCACGCCTCGGCCGCCGTCCGCATCACCGGCTCGCCGTCCCAGACCCCCTCCAGCGCGCAGAAGCCGGAGCGTCCGCGCTCGACATTGTCGATGACATAGACGGCGAAGCCCTGGCGGAGGAAGTCCTGCAGCCAGCCGGGCCGGCCGTCCGGCGTCGTCTCCCAGCAGGTGCCGGTCAGGCCCCCGCCGTGGAGCAGCACAAGCGGATGCGGGAATGTCCGTTCCGCAGGAATGAAATACTGGACATAGACCTGCTCGATCAGGAAGTCGCCGTTCGGGTCGTAGTCGTAAGCGAGTTCCGGCGTGAATTCGACGGAGCGCTTCTCGCGGCCCGCGACCGTCACGATCCGCCCGCCGACATGGAAGCTGCCGAAGTCCTTCAGTGCGTACATGACATTGTCCCCCTCCCGGGCGCGGATTGTGAATTTCCCGCTCCGGGCTTGCAAGCAGGACGCCGCATTGGCGGGCATGGAGCGCTTCGAATTCCGGCCCGCTGGCCGTTTTCCGCAAATTGTGACAATTATGCGTCTCAGGGACGCATGCGGGCGCAACGAGGCTTGTGCCGGCCTGCAAGTTCGCGGATACCCGCCGCTTTGTTCGAACGGGATGGGCGGGAGCGTTGCGAGAACCCCCAGCCATGCGGAAATCGGTCAGGGCAGGAAGGAACGGGGCGCGCCTCGCAATTTGCGGGCTGCTGGCGCTGTTCTGGCTCGCATCCGCGCCGGCCGGCGCCGCCGATATGCCCGCGCCTGTTGTGACCTACGGGGACGCCATGCGCTGGTACGGGCGCGCGGCTGAAGCCGGCGACCCGCAGGCGCAGTTCTATCTGGGCTATATCCATGACCGGGGCCTGCGAGGGGCGAACAGCCTGTCGGAGGCGGTAAACTGGTATCGGAAGGCGGCGGCGCAGGGGGAGGTCCGGGCGCAGTTCCGCCTCGGGCTCCTGTTCGATGCCGATTCCCGCCTGCCGCGCGATCCGGCCGAGGCGCAAACCTGGTACGGAGCCGCTGCGGCGCAGGGCCATGCGGGGGCGCGCTTCAATCTCGCGCGGCTCATCGAGGCGGAGGACGCCGCCCGCGCCGCGGAACTGTACGCGCTCGCCGCCGAAGACGGTATCGGGCAGGCGGCCTTCAATCTGGCGCTGCTCCGCATCAACGGTCCGGACGAGATTTACGACCCGGCCGAGGCCTGGCGCTGGGCCCTCCGGGCGCAGGACATGGGCGCGCCGGGCGCGGATGAGCTGCGGAAGCGGCTGTCCGCCGCGTTCGACGGGTAATGCCAACGGCGCCGGGTTGAAACTCACGGGCCAATGCCGCCCGGCGTCCTCGCCTCTCCTCATCATGAGTAGCCGACCGGAGAGCCTGTCCTGAGCTTGTCGAAGGTCCGCTGCCCGTTTCAAACCGGGCGGATACCGCTCTAAGCCGGAGCCGCCGCTCCTTCGCCAAGCCTGCGGGGCAGGTCCGCCATGATGGCGGCGCGCTCTGTCTCCGACAGTCGGGCCCAGCCTGCGATCTCGGAAAGCCGCCGGCCGCAGCCCTCGCAAACCTGCGTCTCGGGCGAGATGCGGCAGACCCTGACGCAAGGACTGGCAATGGGACGGGGCGCGGTCATGGCGGAGAGGACAGGATAGAGGCGCGGGGTCCCAGGCGCCGGTCGCCGTTAACCGTCCAGATAAAGCTATGGGTGTCCAGCAGGATCAACGCATGGCGCTCCAGTCGGCGGCGGCAGCGGCCGGCTCGAAGGGCTCGACATAGCCCAGCACACTGCCCTGCATTGCGCCTTGAACGCCGCCGCTCCCATCTCCTCGGCCAAGATGACCTCCTCACATGATATATGGTCACTTGTTCAAGGCTACCGGGAATATCTCCGCGCGGCGAGCATGCTTTGGCTTGGCACCCGGCATGGGGTAAACCCTGCGGGCGCAGCGAGAGGGGGAGGCGCGGCTTATGGGACGGACCATCGCGATCATCGGCGGCACGGGCGCGCTCGGCACGGGCTTCGCGCGGCGCTGGGCGGATGCCGGCCACAAGGTGGTGATCGGCTCGCGCACACAGGAGCGGGCCGACGCTGCTGCGGCGGAGGCGGGCCACGGCGCTGTGGGCCTCGTCAACCCCGAAGCCGCCGCCGCCGCCGATATCGTGGTGCTGACCGTGCCCTACGCTCACCACAAGAGCACGATAGAGAGTATTGCAGACGGCCTTGAGGGCAAGATTCTGGTGGATGCGACCGTGCCGCTGATGCCGCCCAGGGTCGGCACGGTGCAGCTTCCCGCGGCCGGGTCGGCGGCGGTCGAGGCGCAGGCATTGCTGGGCGAGCGCGCCACCGTTGTCTCCGCCTTCCAGAATGTAGCGGCCGCGCATCTGCAGGCGGCGCACGATATCGACTGCGACGTGCTGGTGGCGGGCGACAAGCTGGCGGCGCGCGAGACCGTCATCGCCCTGGCGGAAGACCTCGGGCTGCGCGGCTGGCATGCCGGGCCGCTCGCGAACTCGGCCGCCGCCGAGGCGCTCACCTCGGTCATCATCCAGATCAACCGCCGCTACGGCATAGACGGCGCGGGCCTGCGGATTACCGGAACGCCGGCGGCGGAGGGCGCGTGACCCGGCGGCTGGAGCTGGTTGCGCTGCCCGGACTGCCTATGGTCGAGCCGGGCGACGATCTCGCCGGGTTGATCTCGGACGGGCTGGAACGGGCCGGAACCGGCCTCGAGGCCGGCGACATCCTCGTGGTCGCGCAGAAGGTCGTGTCCAAGGCCGAGGGGCGTTATGCCTTTCCGGCGGAGACGGTCCCTTCGCAGGCGGCGAAGCGGCTCGCGGCATTGACTCACAAGGACCCTGCGCATGTCGAAATCCTGCTCGGGGAAACGGCGGAGGTCGTGCGCCACCGGCCGGGCGTGGCGGTCGTCGAGCACAGGCTCGGCCATGTGATGGCGAATGCCGGCATCGACCATTCCAATATCGAGGCCGGGCGCCTGCTGCTGCTGCCGCAGGACCCCGACGCTTCGGCAAGGGCGCTGCGCGCCGCGCTGGCGAAGCGCTGGGGCCCGGCGCCGGGAGTCATCGTCTCCGACAGCTTCGGCCGCGCCTGGCGGGTCGGCACTTGCGGCGTCGCCATCGGCGTCGCCGGCTTGCCGGCGATCGACGACCGGCGCGGCGAGCCGGACCTGTTCGGCCAGCCGCTCGAAGTCACCATTGTCGGCCAGGCGGACGAGATCGCCGCCGCCGCCTCGATCCTCCAGGGGCAGGCGGACGAAGCGACCCCGGTGGTGCTGGTGCGCGGGCTCGACCTGCCGGACGACGACAGCGGCGTCGGACCGCTGCTCCGCGACCGGGCCACGGACCTCTTCCGGTGAAGGTCGCGGCGCTCTCCGGCGGTGTCGGCGGCGCAAAACTGGCGGAGGGACTCATGCGCGCCGGCGCGGACCTCGCGGTGATCGCCAATACCGGCGACGATTTCGAGCATCTGGGCCTTTCGATCTCGCCTGACATCGACTCGCTGGTCTATGCGCTGGCGGGACTCGCGGACCGGGAACGGGGCTGGGGCCGGGCGAATGAGAGCTGGTCCTTCATGGCCGCGCTCGGCGCGCTCGGCGGCGAAACCTGGTTCAATCTCGGCGACGCCGACCTCGCAATGCATGTGCTCCGCAGCGAGCGCCTCGCAGCCGGGGAGCCGTTATCCGCCGTGACCGCCGCGATCGCCCGGCGGCTCGGCGTGGGCGCGCGCTTGATTCCGGCGACCGACCAAAGGCTGCGGACCCTGGTCGAGACGGAGTCCGGACAGCTCGCCTTCCAGCATTACTTCGTGCGTGAGCGCACGACTCCGCGCATCACCGGCTTCACCTTCGAGGGCGCGGAGGCCGCCCGCCCGGCGCCCGGCGCGCTCGAAGCTCTGGACGATGCCGACCTTATCGTCATCTGCCCGTCCAACCCCTATATCAGCATCGACCCGATTCTCGCCGTGGCGGGCTACCGGGAGGCGGTGCAGGGCGCCGTTTGCGTCTCGCCCATCATCGGCGGCAAGGCGGTGAAGGGGCCTGCGGCGAAGATGATGACAGAACTCGGGCTGGAGCCCTCCCCGCTCGCCGTCGCCCGGCATTACCGCGGCCTGATACGCGCATTGATTGTGGACGAGGCGGACGCGCATGAGGTGCCGGCGATAGAGGCCGAAGGCGTGCGCGCCATCGTCGCGCCCACGCTGATGGCGGGGCCGGAGGACGCCGAACGCCTCGCCCGCATCGTGCTGGAAGCCTGATATGCCGGACCCGCTCGGCGACTTTTCCTTCACATGGCCGCTCTATGCGGCGTTCCTGGCGGCCTATTTGCTGGGCAGCATTCCCTTCGGCGTGCTTCTGACCCGCCTGGCCGGGGCGGGCGACCTCAGGCAGGTCGGCTCGGGCAATATCGGCGCGACCAATGTGCTGCGCACCGGGCGCAAGGGGCTGGCGGCGCTCACCCTGCTGCTCGACGCCGGCAAGGGCGCCGCCGCCGTGGCGGTTGCGGGCCACTGGTTCGGCCCGAGCATGGTGGTGTTCGCCGCGCTCGGCGTCGTCGCCGGGCATATCGCGCCGGTCTGGCTGCGTTTTCGCGGCGGCAAGGGCGTGGCGACGGCGTTCGGCGTGCTGTTCGTCTTCTCATGGCCTGTCGGGCTGGCGGCCGCCATCGTCTGGCTCGGGGCGGCCGCGCTTTTCCGCTATTCGTCGCTGGCGGCGATCCTCGCTATCGGCTCGTCGCCGGCCTGGGCCTGGGCGCTTGTCGGCGTTGCCGAAGCGGAGGTGGCCGGGCTCATTGCGATTGCCGTGATCGCCCGCCATGCCGGCAATATCCGCCGGCTGCTGAAAGGCGAGGAAAGCCGGATCCGGCTTCGATGAGCGCAAGGCTGCGCCTCGCCCGGACGCCCGGCATCGGGCCGATTCGCTATTTCGAACTCGTCGAGCGGCTGGGCTCGGCGGAGGCGGCGCTGGAGGCGCTGCCGGGTTTCGGCTTCCGGCCGCCGCCCGAGCGGGACGCGGAGGAGGAACTGGAGGCGCTGGCCCGCATCGGCGCAACGCCTGTCTGGTTCGGCGAGGACGGCTATCCCGCCATGCTCTCGCGCATTGCCGACCCGCCGCCCTTTCTGGCGGCGATGGGCGACCTTGCGCTGGCGGCGGCGCCGGTTGTCGCCATGGTGGGCGCGCGCAATGCCTCCGCAGCGGGCCAGCGCATTGCGGAACGGCTGGCGCGCGCGCTCGGCGAGGCCGGCTTCACCGTGGTTTCGGGGCTCGCGCGCGGTATCGACACGGCGGCGCATCGCGGCGCGCTCGCCAGCGGCACTGTCGCCGTGCTCGCCGGCGGCATAGACCGGCCCTACCCCCCGCAGAACCGCGCCCTGTTCGATGCCATAGCCGCCGACGGCCTGGCGCTCGCTGAAAACCCGCCGGGTTTCCAGGCGCGGGCGCAGGACTTTCCCCGCCGCAACCGCATCGTCGCGGGGCTGGCGGCGGGGGTGGTCGTGATCGAGGCGGCGGCCCGCTCGGGTTCGCTGATTACCGCGCGGCTGGCGGCCGATGAAGGCCGGCAGGTGTTCGCCGTGCCCGGCTCGCCGCTGGACCCGCGCAATGCCGGCTGCCACGAGTTGATCCGCAACGGCGCCACCCTCGTCACCGGCGCCGGGGAGATCGCCGAAGCGCTTGCCGACAGCATCGCGCCGCCGCAACGTCTGCGCACGGCGCCGAAGCGGCGGACCCGCGCCATATCGCCGCCGCCGGCTCCCGCCGCGCCTTCGGGCGATAGCGGGCCCGAGGCGGAGAACAGCCTGGTCTCGGCGCTCGGCCCGGTGCCGGTTACGGTTGACGAACTGGCCCGCCGGTGTCACTTGTCGAGCGCAGCCGTGGCCGCCATGCTGCTTGACCTTGAGCTGGCGGGCCGTGTTGAACGGCATCCTGGACAACGGGTTTCATTGATATCGAGATGAGCGCCGACACTATCGTCGTTGTAGAATCGCCGGCCAAGGCAAAGACGATCAACAAGTATCTGGGACAGGATTTCCGGGTACTGGCCAGCTATGGCCATGTTCGCGACCTGCCGCCCAAGGACGGCTCGGTCCTGCCCGACAGGGATTTCGCCATGTCGTGGCAGATGGACGAGCGCGGCAGGAAGCATGTCGGCGAGATCGCCAAGGCGGTGAAGGGCGCATCCCGGCTCTATCTCGCCACTGACCCGGACCGCGAGGGCGAGGCGATCTCCTGGCATGTCCGCGAGGCGCTCGCGAGCCGCAAGGCGCTGAACGGGGTCGAGGTCAGCCGCGTCGTCTTCCACGAAGTCACCAGGAACGCGGTGCTGGACGCGGTCGCCAAT
>JAJECF010000188.1 GCA_022822125.1 Alphaproteobacteria bacterium | reverse complement strand
GGGTCGCCTCCGCGGTCACTTGTGGCTGTTGCAAACCCAAAATACCGCCAGGCGACCCCGGAACCGAAAACAGCTACACCGAAATCATCTCAGATCAGCGCAGAAACCATGTCCGCTCGACGGTTCTGCAAGAGGCTCAATAGAGAAATTATTCTTTATCCCGGACCATTCGCAACGGCGCGGAGGCGGATGAGCGCATAGAGGGCGTCGAGCACCGGGGTTTCCACGCCGGCCATGCGGCCGAGCTCCCGCACCGAACCCAGAAGCGGGTCGATCTCCGGCGGGCGGCCGCGTTCGATGTCCTGGAGCATGGACGGGCGATGGGTCGTAAAGCCTGCCGTCTTGTCGATACGGTCCTCGGTCGAGATGGGAATCTCGACGCCGAAGGCGCGCGCGACGGCCTTGCATTCCTCCATTGCGCCGCGGATGACATGGCGCGCGCCTCCGTCCTGCGCCGCCTCGCCGACGGATGCGCCCGTCAGCGCCGAGACCGGGCTGATGGAGACATTGGCGAGCAGCTTGAGCCAGATATCGGCGCGGATGTCGGCGCTGACCCGGACGCCGATGCCCGCCTCGCGCAAGAGCTCGGCGAGCGCCCGGAGGCGGGGCGAGGCGCTGCCGTCGGGCTCGCCCATGCTGTATTCCGCGCCGCCCGTGTGGTGGACGACGCCGGGAGTCGACACCTCGGCGGCGACGAAGGTGATGCAGCCGATGGCGCGTTCGGGCGCAATCGCCGCCTGGATGCGCCCGCCGGGGTCCACGCTCTCGATGCGCCGGCCGCCGCGCCCGTGGAAATACCAGTAGGGCAAGCCGTTCATGGCCGTCACCACCGCGGTCTCCGGCCCGAGCAGCGCCGAGACGCCCTCCAGCGCCGCAGGCAGCTGGTGGCTCTTGAGCGTGATGAAGACGGCGTCCTGGGGGCCCAGTTCCGCCGCATCGGCGCTCGCCGGCAGCCGGACCGTGCGTTCGCCCATGGTGAGGCCGCGCCGGCGTATGGCGTCGAGATGGGCGCCGCGCGCGACGACGGATATGTCCGCGCCCGCGCCCGCCAGGGAAACCGCCAGATGGCCGCCAATGGCGCCCGCGCCGTAAACCGCAATCCGCATGGACGCGCCTCCCTCGCCCTGCGGAAGGGTTTACGACCGGCCGGCGTCTCCTTTCAACCGCGACGCATAGTTCCGGTTGTGCTGGGCAGTCTTTCGTCCGTGCCGAGCGCATGGCGCTTCGACATGCCGGGGCTGTAGCGGGTCGCTGCCACGTATGATCGCCTCGCGCTCATAGCTGCGCAGGGCCGCTCCGCTGGACATGGCGGCCATTATGGGGCCTGCATGCAGGAATGGTGCATCCGAACGAGCGCAGGGAGCCGCCCGTGACATCTTTCCGGGAAGTGCCGGAGGCCGAAGCCGAGGGCGAGGTCGCCGCTGTCTATGATGAAATCCGCCGGACCTATGCCGCGCCCTATGTGTCGTCGCTGTTCCGGCATCTCGCGGCTTATCCGGGCCTGCTGCCCTGGGCGTGGCGGGCGCTGCGGCCGGCGCTGCTTTCCGGAGCCGCGCAACACCGCGCCTGGCAGCGCGTCGATGTCTCGGGCCTGCCCCCATTGCCGCCGCTCTCCCGCGGGGCGCTCGCCGGCCTCGGGGTCGATGCCGGCGGCCTTGCGGCAATTCGCACGGTCTGCCGCAGCTTCGCGCGGGTGAGCCCCGTCAACCTCGTCGTCGCCGCCGCGCTCGCCGGGTTGCTGGGGCAGAAGCTCCCCGGCGCGGAGGCCGCGGTATCGCTGGAGCCGGCGGGCCTGCCGCCGCCCCTGCCGGCCATGCCCGGCATGGTCCCGGAAACGGCGATGACTCCCGCAACAAGGACCGCGCTCTCGGTCTTCGAAACGGACCTCGCCGGCGAGGCGTTCACGCCCGGCCTCTACCGCATCCTGGCGCACTGGCCGGGTTTCCTCGCGCATCTCGCCGCGGCGCTCGGGCCGCTGCTACGCGATCCCGACGCGCTCGACGCCTGCGAACGGATCGCCGGGCGCATTACCGCGCTCGCCCCCTCGGTGCTGGCGGCGCTGGAACCGCCGGCGGAGCCCGCGCCGCTGACGCCGGCCGAGACCCGGTCGGTGCTTTCGGCGATTCGAACCTATCGCGGCACCAGCCCGCAAATGGCCGGCTTCGGCACCCTCATCCTCCGGTCGCTGCCGGAAGACTGAGCGCCGGCGGAGCGGTCGGCAGCGGCGTGCAATCAACAAGGTTTCTGGATTATCTCCATGCTAATCCTATATTCAGCTATTGGAGAGGTTGAGTTTCTTGGAGGCTCGGGCGATGAAGGCCCTTGAGGCGGTAAAGACGCTGACGGACTGGGACCGGAAGGACCGCTCGGTCTTTGCGGTCGCCGATTTGCGTCGGCTCTTTCCCGAGCGCTCGGAGAACACCTTTGCCGAAGGGCTGCGCCGGCTGGTCGCGCAGGGTGTACTGGAGCGGGCCGCGCGCGGCGTCTATGTGTATGCGCTGTCCCGCCGTTCCCGACAATATCTGGTCGAGGAGGTTGCAGCCTGCCTCCGGCGGGGCGAATACAATTATATCAGCTTGGAATCCGCCCTGTCCGAGTTCGGCGCGATCTCGCAGGTCCCGATATCGCGAATTACGGTGATGACGACGGGCCGGGGGGGCATGATCGCGACTCCCTATGGCGATATCGAGTTCACTCATACCGCGCGCCCGGTGCGCGACATCCTGGGGAGCACGCTCGCGGCGGATGGCAGACCGCTGCGGATCGCCAAGGTCGAGACCGCCTTGCGCGACCTCAGGCGCGTGGGACGCAACCTGCACATGGTCGATCTCGACGAATACCGGGACATTCTTGAGAGACAGGCCGCGGCGTGAAGCGGGACTTCTCATATCTTGTCGATACCGTCATGGAGGACGGCGGCCTGCAAGGGCTGCGCCCGGTCGTCGAAAAGGAACTGCTGCATTACGAACTGCTGTTCATTCTGGAACGCCATCGCTTCCTCGACGGGCTGATATTCCAGGGCGGCACATGCCTGAGGCTGTGCCACGGAGCGCCGCGCTTCAGCGAAGACTTGGACTTTTCGGGCGGGCCGGACTTCTCGCCGGCGCAGATGACGGGACTGGCCGAGGCGCTGAAGGACGGCCTCTCGGAGCGCTGCGGTCTCGACGCTGCCGTGACGCCGCCGAAGGAACCGGGCGGCCGCGCCCTTTCCGCCGGCGTCAGCGTTTCCTCCTGGAGGATAAACATCCGACCGCCCTCCGGTCGGCGCGGCAGTCCCGGCCTGAGGGTCAAGCTGGACATCGACAACGCGCCGAGCCATACGCGGGAGGTTCGCGAAATCGCCCGCAATTACGAGGTCCTGCCTGTTCTCGACATGCTCGTTGCCGTCCAGAGCCGGGAGGAGATCCTGGCCAGCAAGCTCGCCGCCTTCCCGGCATCGGTCGCGACGCGGACTCGTCCGCGCTACCGGGACATCTGGGACATGCGCTGGCTGCGAATGAGGAACACGCCCGTTCGCGTGGACCTGCTGCGGGCGAAGCTCGGGGACCACCGCATCCCCATCGACTGGCTGGAGCGGGCGGCCGACAGGTCCGAAGATATCCTGCACTCGCCGGCCTTCAGCGCCGAAATGAGGCGTTTCCTGCAAAGGGAAGCGGCGCAACGGACGCTAGACAATCCCGACTATCTGGCACTGCTGGCGCAGGAGACGGGCATGCTGTTGAGCGGAGCCGCGGAGGCGCTGCGCCGATAACTTCCGTTCGCCTGCGCGGGCAAGGTCGAGGCGCAGGCGCGGAACCGCTATCCTGAAGGCATGACAGGCCATCGACAGTCCGCGCCCCGATGACCGTGCTTTCGGCGCAAGAGGTGCGCGAGGCGGCGGCGCTTGTGCGGGAGCGACGGGCGACGACCGACCGGGCGCTCCGGCAGCGGGGGTTCGCGGCGCTGGCGGTCGGGCTCTCCTTCGGGCTGGCGCTGCTGCTCGCCTGGGCCGGCGAATGGCGTATGGGAGAGAGCCGGTTCCAGCTTCTCGTCGTGGTCGGCGCCGCCTCCTTCGCGGCGATGCTGGTCTGGGCGCTCGCGCCGTCCCGCAGCCAGCTCCTGAGCGAGAAGAGCGCGCTCGCGCCTCTGGTGCTGCAAACGCTCGGCGACTTCGACTATCTGCCGGGCGGGCGCATCGCGGAGGACATGCTGGCGCGCTCGCGCCTGTTCGGCCGATGGTCGGACTATACCGGCGGCGACCTTGTGCGCGGCGACCATGACGGCCTGCCCTTCGGCTATGCCCGCGCCGCGCTGACAAGAGGCGGCCCGGCGAAACTCGAATCGCTGGTAACGAGCGGCAAGGTGAAGGAAGTGTTCCGGGGCGCGGTGCTGGTCGTGGACGGCCTGCCGCCCGCCACCGGCGCGGCCTTCGCCGTCACCGACCGGGGCGCGGCGATGGGCTGGTTGGCCGACCTCAGCGCCGAAATGCCGGAATTGCGCCGGCGCGAGTCGGGCGCGCTGGAGGTGTGGGCGACGGCCCCGGAGGACGCCGCCCGGCTCGCCCGGCCCGAACTCGCGGCGGCGCTGGCGGCTCTGTGCAAGGCGGCCGACGCCGCATCGGCCGAACTGGGGCTTGTCGACACCGGCGCGCTGGTCAAGCTGCATACCCGCCGCCCCATCCTGCCCGGCATTGCCGAGGACCCGGTGGACGAGGCCCGGGACCTGCACCGGGAGATGAAGGCCGCGCTCGCCCTTGTCGCCGCCCTGGCGCGCGCTTAGGCTCTCGCGGCAACGGCAACAGGGGGAGCGCCGATGCAATTCAGCCGGGCCGAGGAAGACTTCCGCACGGAGGTGCGCACCTTCATTCGCGACAAGCTGCCACCGGATGTGCGGCACAAGGTCGTCTCCGGCATGGAGATCGCCAAGGACGATTACATGCGCTGGCACCGCGCGCTTTACGAGCGCGGCTGGGTGGCGCCGACCTGGCCGGAGGAGCATGGCGGCGCCGGTTGGACGCCGGCGCAGCGCTACATTTTCGACGAGGAGGCCGGGCTGGCGGGCGCACCGCGCCTTTCCGGCTTCGGCCTCGGTATGGTCGGCCCGGTGCTGATGGCCTTCGGGTCCGAAGAACAGAAGGCCGGGCATCTGCCGAAAATCCTCTCCGGCGAGCGCGTCTGGTGCCAGGGCTATTCCGAGCCCGGTTCCGGGTCGGACCTGGCCTCCCTCAAAACCCGCGCGGCGCGCGACGGCGACGATTATGTCATCAACGGCCAGAAGATCTGGACCTCGCTCGCCCACCATGCCGACTGGATCTTCTGCCTGGTGCGCACAAGCGACGAGGCAAAAAAGCAGGACGGCATCTCCTTCCTCATCTTCCCGATGACGGTGCCCGGCATCGAGGTCCGGCCGATCGTCACCATGAACGGCCTGCGGCATGTGAACGAGACTTTCTTCACGGATGTGCGCGTGCCGGCGTCCTCCAGCCTGGTGGGCGAGGAGGGCCGCGGCTGGACGATCGCCAAATACCTGCTCCAGCACGAGCGCATGAGCGGCGGCGGCGTGGGCGAACTCAAGACGGCGCTGAAGCGCGTCAGGGACATCGCCGCCGGGGAAGCCTCGGACGGCGGCCGGCTGATCGACGATGCGGATTTCCGGCGGCGCTGCGCGGATATCGAAATCCAGCTTCTCTCGGTCGAGCAGGTGATGCTGCGGGCGCTGGCCGCCTATTCGGCGGACCGGGAGTTGGGCGCGCTCACCTCGATGATAAAGATCAGGCGCAGCGAGGTGCAGCAGGCGATCTCGGAGCTGGGCGTGGAGGCCGCCGGCTACTATGCGCTGCCCATGGATGTGAATGCGCTCCGCCACGGCTGGAACGAGGAGCCGGTCGGCGACGAGGCCTTTAACGGCCTCCTGCCGGGCTATCTCTTCCTGCGCGCCGCTTCGATCTATTCCGGATCCAACGAGATCCAGCGCAACATCGTCGCCAAGCATCAATTGGGGCTCTAGATGGTGCAGAAGTCCTTTCCCGTCACCTGGGACGAGCTGCACCGCGACACGCGCGCACTCGCCTGGCGGCTGAGCGAGGCGGGCCCCTTCCGGGGCATTGTCGGCATCGCGCGGGGCGGCCTCGTGCCGGCCGCCATTGTGGCGCGGGAGCTGGAGTTGCGCTTCGTCGACACCGTTTGCATCTCCTCCTATGACGACCGCGACCAGCGCGATCCGGTGGTGCTGAAGGCGCTGGAAGGCGAGGATGGCGAGGGCCTGCTGATCGTGGACGACCTGGTGGATACCGGCGTCACGGCCCGGATCGTGCGCGCCATGCTGCCCAGGGCGCATTTCGCGACCGTCTATGCGAAGCCCGCCGGGCGCCCGATGGTCGATACCACGATCACCCAGGTGAGCCAGGACACCTGGATCGTCTTTCCCTGGGATGACGGCGTGCCCATCGGCTTGCGGGCCGGGTAGCATGGAAGAATTGGCGACCGGCTACGGCCTGATCGAAGGGCCTGTCTGGGACGCCGCCCGGCAGTGCCTGTACTATTCCGACGTGCCGAACGGGGGCGTGTTCCGCCTGGACGCGGACGGCGGCGTCTCGGTGCAGTTCCCGCACCGCCGCGGCATAGGCGGCATGGCGTTGCACGAGGCCGGCGGACTGGTGGTCGGCGGACGCAATCTTGCCTTCAAAAGCTTCGCCGGCGGCCCGAGCCGGGTGCTGCTCGACAATGATGTGACCGAGCATGCCATCGGCTTCAACGATTTCACGACCGACCCCCAGGGCAGGCTCTGGGCGGGCTCGCTCGCTTTCCGGGTATTCGGCGGCGAGGAGCCGCGGCCGGGCCATCTGCACCGGGTCGATCTTGACGGCAGCGCGCATACGCTCTCGGACGGGGTGATGCTCACCAACGGCATGGGCTTTTCGCCGGACGGCGCGCGGCTCTACCACTCGGATGCGCGCGCGGAGATCATCCGTGTTTATGACGTGGACGAGGCGGGCGGCGTCTCCCCCTGGCGCGTCTTCGCGCGAATACCGGGCGACGTGCCGGACGGCTTGGCCGTGGCGACGGACGGCACGGTCTGGGCGGCGCTCGCGCATGGCGGGCGGGTGGCGGTCTTCTCGCCCGAGGGTGAGGAAATCCGGTCGATCCCGGTGCCGCTGCCGATGGTCACCAGCGTATGTTTCGGCGGCGCCGATCTCCGCGACCTCTATATCGTCACCGGCTCGCGCGGCGGCCCGCACGAGAATTGCGGCGCCGTCTTCCGCACCCGCACCGAAACGCCCGGCCTGCCGCTGGCCGACTGCCGGGTGCAATTACCGGAGTGAGTCGCGGGCGGACGCCACCCTCACCCGATCCTGCGTAAATCCGCTGCGGCCGCCGCCAGCGCATCCGCGAGGCCGGGGCGGGCGCCGATGACGATTGCGGCGGCGGAGCCGTCCGGAACGGCGGCGGTTTCGCCGGCCTTCCGCAAGGCCGTCGCGCAGTCGGACAGCATGCCGGACGCCGCGGCGGCCAGTTCTTCGGCGAGCGCGGCGAACCTGATATCCGCTGCGCGCAGCTCCTCCGCCAGCAGCCCGCCTGCGCCGGCGAGCCTGTCCATCGCCCGGCGGCAGTCCTCCGGCGAATAATCGGCGGCATAGGCCGCCACATGGTCGCGCCCGCTGCTGCCGTTCAGTGCGCGGATCCTGTCGCCGAGTTCCGGATGCGCTGCGCCGAACAGGCCCGCAAGCTCCTCAAGGTCGTGGGTCTTGCGGAATTCGATGCCGATACGCCCCAGAATGGCCTTCGCCAGATATTCCGCCGCATCGGCGCTGAACCGGACGAGGTTTTTGCAGGCGATACCGTCCCAGAAGGGCCCGCGGGCATGCGGCAGACCGGCTGCCTCTCCCGCTGCCCGATTGAGCGAGTCGACGGCATTGCCGATAAAATTCCCGTATTCCTCCGGTTCCATCGCCGGCTTTCCTCCCGGTTTCGGCCGCTCCCAGACGCCGGCGACGAGACGGCCCTCGCGCACGATCGGGCAGGAGATATGGGCGAGGGCATTCGCCTTGCGCGCCAGTTCGCCGACCGGGATCCGGAGACAATCGAGATCGAGGCCGCCGGGAGCCCGGAACTCCTCCGGCGCCCGGCGGTCCGTCGCTCCGCCGGCGGTCAGGAAGGCGAGGTCCCAGTCGCTGTCGTCCCGGTGGTCGCCGCGCGCGCGGGAGCCGAACAGCACGACGGCCAGAATGTCGGGGTCCGCGCGCACCGCCCTTTCCGCAGCGCGCCGCAAGGCCGGCGGCACTGGAGCCGACACCACGTGCTCCCCTGGGGCAGGCATTCTTGCAACTGTCACGGGCGAGTTCCCGTTTTGTCACGCCAGGCGCAGTTTCGGGCAATTGCGGCCCTGTTTTCAAGGAGTAGGGCAGCAGCCGGGCTTGACCGGAGCCGATGAGCGGCGCGTAACATAGCCGGAACCGAGGCTCTCAGGAAAGGACAAGGCCCCGTGCGCACCACCGCTCCCAGCAATCGTTCGCGTCTCCGCCGCAAATATGAGCGCGGGCGCTACGACAAGGAAAGCCTCTACGAAATTCTGGACGCCTGCCTGCTGGCGCATGTCGGCTATGTGCTGGACGGGGCCCCGGTGGTCACGCCGACGCTCTACTGGCGGGAAGGCGATCATATCTACTGGCACGGGTCCTCGGCGAGCCGGATGCTGCGCAAGTCCGCGGGCTACGAGGTCTGCCTGACGGTCTCGGAGCTGGACGGCCTCGTGCTGGCGCGCTCGGGCATGCACCACTCGGTCAATTACCGCTCCGCCATGCTGTTCGGCACGGCGCGCAAGGTCACCGGGCGCGAGAGCAAGGTCGAGCGCATGCGTATCTTCGTAGAGCAGATGTTCCCCGGCCGCTGGGAGCAGCTTCGCGAGATCAACGAGCAGGAAATCAAGGCGACGACCATCCTCGGCATGCCCATAGACGAGGCAGCGGCCAAGGTGCGCGCCGGCGGTCCCGTCGATGACGAGGAGGATTACGGCCACCCGGTCTGGGCCGGCGTCATCCCCTTCGCTCCGAAGACGCCGGGTGAGCCGATCCCCGACGAGCGCCAGGACCCGGAGACGGCCGTGCCGGACCATGTGCGCCGCTACCGCGTGGCGCGTGAGATTTCCTGACCGCACGGCCTTGCGTGGTTCGCGCGTCTTGACCCGGATATGGCGGAGTGCGACCGTCCCCGGTCTATCGGGGAGCCGTGCGCATCGGCTCGCAGACAGGGGGAGGTCCCAGAGATGAGAAGAACCGCAACACTTCTTGCCGCGCTTGCCGTCCTGGCGGGCGGTTCCGTCGGCCATGCCGGAGAGGTCAAGCTGCCGGATACGCTCGTGACCACGGCCTACAACACCGGTACGACCGGCTACAGCCAGATGATCGCCGTCGGCGGCATGCTGAAGAAGCGCTACAACGTCAATCTTCGCGTGCTCCCCGGCAAGAACGACGTGGCGCGGCTCGCGCCCGTGAAAGCCGGCAAGGCCCAGTTCACGGCTACGGGCTCCGACAGCGTCTATGCGCAGGAGGCGGTTTTCGCGTTCGGCGGCGAGAAATGGGGACCGTCGCCCGTCCGTCTTCTCATGCTCAACCGCGGCAAGGGCTGCACCACCTTCGCCGTCGCCAAGGATACCGGCGTGAAGACGATGGCGGACCTCAAGGGCAAGCGCATCGGCTGGGTGCGGGGCTCGCCCGCGCTGCAGAAGGCCGTCGAGGCGCTGCTCGGCTTCGC
>JAJECF010000110.1 GCA_022822125.1 Alphaproteobacteria bacterium | reverse complement strand
TCGGCGGCATTGCCGGAGACGGCGTAGTGTCGGCAGAAGGCTTCCTGGCGGCTGGACAGCGCAACATTCGGGTCGATGATGGGCATGGGCGCGCGGCTCCTTCGTCCGGCATGCGTTCGACAAAAAACCCGGCTGCGGTGCAGGACCGCGCCGGGATGAAGGAAAGCGGCCCCGCGTGGACGCCGCTTCCCTCAGATTATCCTACCATGGATTTCGCAGAATCAAATTATTTGAGGAATTATTTCTTTTTAATCGAACGAACAGGTATTCAAATTGTGGAAAATAACGCAGACGAGCCAGCGCCCCGAGCCTCTGCCCCCTCCTCATCCTGAGTAGCCGCGAAGCGGCGTATCGAAGGAGCCCGCCCTGATCCTGTCGAAGGGGCCTGTCCTGAGCTTGCCGAAGGGGACAGCGCGGACGGCGCGGGTGTCCTTCGATACGCGCCCGCTGACGCGGTCGCTACTCAGGATGAGGAGACAGAGGGTCGGGACGGCGGGCGTCGAACCCGTCACAAGTTCCTGTCAACAACCGCAGGTATTAGGCATAAAAACTCCGAAGGGCTTTCGACGCCGCCGGCATGCGGCAACCGCTCTGTACCGTGGCCGCTTGGCGAGTGGAAGCACTCCGTTCCGCTTGCCACCTCAACGAGGCAAGCGTCTGACCCTTTGGGCAGAGGCCCGCAGCGTCCTCTCAACTGCACCCGTCCGTGTGCCCGCAGGTCATGCATTTCATGCAGGTGCCGTTGCGGACCATGGTGAAATTGCCGCAACTGCCGCAGGCGTCGCCCTCATAGCCCATCATCCGGGCGCGGCGGACGGCGGCGGCGGCGGTGCCGGCGGAGGCCGCGGCCCGCACCGGCTCGACAAGCGCGTCGTCCCCGGCCTCCTGCTGCCGCAGCGCGGTTTCTCCGGCCCATTCGGACGACAGCACATAGAGATTGTCGCGCACGAAGCCGCGGCTGGCCGCCGTCGGGATCGGCTGGCCCATCTCGCGGTCCGCCAGCGCCGCCTCGTTCTCGCCGCCGCCCAGGCTGTCCGGCCGGACGTCGTCCGGCATGACATGGCTGAGATCGCCGCGCCCGAGATAGGAGATCGCAAGCTCGCGGAAGAGGTAATCCAGAATCGAGGTGGACATCTTGATCGCGTCATTGCCTTCCACCACGCCGGACGGCTCGAAGCGCGTGAAGGTGAAGGCCTCGACATATTCCTCCAGCGGCACGCCGTATTGCAGGCCGATGGAGATGCCGATGGCGAAATTGTTCATCAGGCTGCGGAAGGCCGCGCCCTCCTTGTGCATGTCGATGAAGATTTCGCCGAGTTTGCCGTCGTCATATTCGCCCGTGCGCAGATAGACCTTGTGGTTGCCCACCGTGGCCTTCTGCGTATAGCCCTTGCGGCGGTCCGGCAGGCGCCGGCGCTCGATCAGGCGGCGCTCGACGATCCGCTCCGCCAGGATGGGCGCGCGCGCCGCTGCCGGCGCCTCGGCAATCTCCTCTGCGAGGTCGCCGCCGAGCGCCGTCGCCGCGAGCGGCTGCGAGAGCTTCGAGCCGTCGCGGTAGAGCGCATTCGCCTTGAGGCCGAGGCGCCAGGACAGCAGATAGGCGTCGATGCAGTCCTGCACGGTCGCGCCGTTCGCCATGTTCACGGTCTTGGAAATGGCGCCCGAGATGAAGGGCTGCACCGCCCCCAGCATGCGGATATGGCTCTGCGTCGAAAGATGGCGGACGCCGTTCCGGCCGCAGGGATTGGCGCAGTCGAACACCGCCAGGTGCTCCTCGCGCAGGTCCGGCGCGCCCTCGACCGTCATCGCGCCGCCGCACCAGAGATTGGCGGCCTCGATTTCCTCTTTCGAGAAGCCGAGCGCGCCCAGAAGGTCGCTGCTCTCCAGCTGCTCATCGTCCAGGCCGAGCGCCTCGCGGCAGGCCTCCTCGCCGAGCGTCCAGCGGTTGAAGACGAAGCGGATGTCGAAGGCGCCGGGCAGGGCGGTCTCCACTGCATCGATCATCTCCGGCGTGAAGCCCCTCGCCGCCAGCGCCTCATGGCCGATGGCCGGCGAGCCCTTCAGCGTGCCCCGGCCGACGGCATGGCGTTCGATGGCCTCGATCCGCTCCGAATCGTAGCCGAGCGCGGCCAGCGCCTCCGGCACCAGGCTGTTGATGATCTTGAAATAGCCGCCGCCGGCGAGCTTCTTGAACTTCACCAGTGCGAAATCCGGCTCGATGCCGGTGGTGTCGCAGTCCATCACCAGGCCGATCGTGCCGGTGGGCGCGATGACGGTGGCCTGCGCATTGCGGTAGCCATGCGCCTCGCCGGCGGCCAGCGCGCCGTCCCAGGCCTGCCGCGCCGCGTCGGCAAGCCCGTGGAAGGGGCAGGCGTCGGCGTCGAGCGGCTGCGGTCCGGTGTTCAGTCCTTCATAACCTTCGGTGCAGCCATGCGCCGCGCGGCGATGGTTGCGGATGACCCGCAGCATGGACGTGGCATTGGCGCCATAGCCCTCGAACGGACCGAGTTCGCCCGCGATTTCCGCCGAAGTCGCATAGGCCGCGCCGGTCATCAGCGCGGTGACGGCGCCGGCGGTCGCGCGGCCCTCGTCGCTGTCATAGGGAATGCCGGAGGCCATCAGCAGGCCGCCGACATTGGCGAAGCCCAGGCCGAGCGGGCGGTAGCGGTAGGACCTCTCGGCGATGCGCCGCGAGGGGAATTGCGCCATCGATTCCGAGATTTCGAGCGCGACCGTCCACAGCCGGACGGTGTGCCGGAAGCCCTCGATGTCGAATTCGCCGTCCTCCTGCCGGAACGCCATCAGGTTGATCGACGCGAGGTTGCAGGCCGTGTCGTCCAGGAACATGTATTCCGAGCACGGGTTCGAGGAGTCGATGCGCCCTTCCGCCGGGCAGGTGTGCCAGTCGTTGATGGTCGTATCGAACTGCACGCCGGGATCGGCCGAGGCCCAGGCGGCGTGGGCGATCCTGTCCATCAGGCCGCGCGCCCGCACAATGTCCGCAACCTCGCCGTCCGTACGCCGCGTCAGCTTCCACTCGCCGTCGTCGCCGACGGCGCGCAGGAACTCGTCCGTCAGGCGCACGGAATTGTTGGAATTCTGGCCGGCGACGGTGCGATAGGCCTCGCTGTCCCAGTCGGTGTCATAGGTTTGGAAGGCGATTTCGGTGAAACCCTGGCGGGCGAACCGGATCACCCGCTGGATGTAGCTTTCCGGAATCGCGGCCTCGCGCGCGCCGGTGACGGCCTTGCGCAGCGCCCGGTTGCGCTTCGGGTCGAAGCGCTCGGCCTCGTCGATTTCGCCGCCGGGAGCGCAGGCGGCGATCACGCGGCCGAGATGCTTTTCGCAGGCCTTCGAGCCCGCCACCAGCGCGGCGACCTTCTGCTCCTCCACCACCTTCCAGTCGATATAGTCCTCGATGTCCGGGTGGTCGATGTCGAGCGTCACCATCTTGGCGGCCCGCCTCGTGGTGCCGCCCGACTTGATGGCGCCCGCCGCGCGGTCGCCGATTTTCAGGAAGCTCATCAGCCCGGAGGAGCGCCCGCCGCCGGACAGCGGCTCGCCTTCGCCGCGCAGCTTCGAGAAATTGGTGCCGGTGCCGGAGCCGTATTTGAACAGCCGCGCCTCGCGCTGCCAGAGGTCCATGATGCCGCCTTCGTTGACCAGGTCGTCGGAGACGGACTGGATGAAGCAGGCATGGGGCTGCGGGCGCTCATAGGCCGAGTCGGAAGCGCGGGACTCGCCCGTGGCGGGATCGACGAAATAATGGCCCTGCGCCGGGCCGTCTATGCCATAGGCCCAGTGCAGGCCGGTGTTGAACCATTGCGGCGAGTTCGGCGCCGCCATCTGCCGGGCGAGCATGGCGCGCATTTCGTCGTAATAGGCGCGCGCATCCTCCTCGGCGGAGAAATAGCCGCCCTTCCAGCCCCAATAGGTCCAGGCGCCGGCGAGGCGGTGGAGGACCTGGCGGGCGTCGCGCTCGGCGCCGAGCGCAGCGCCTTCGGCCGGCCGGCGGCGCTGCAGCCAGTCCGGCACGCCGTCCTCGGCGACCGGCTCGGTGCGGTCCGGCACGCCGGCCTTCCGGAAATATTTCTGCGCCAGCACATCGACGGCCACCTGCGACCACTCCTGCGGCGCCATGATGTCGTCGGCAACGAACACAGGAGTGCCGTCGGGGTTAAGGATTTCGCTGTTTCTGCGAACGAACGCAACGCCGTCATAGGCCGATGCGCATCCGCCGGTGTGGTGACGCTGGAACCTTAGACCGACTCCTGCCGCCATTCTCTCACTCCCCGGAAATAGGCAGATTGGAAATCGGCAGATATTGTATATCCAATTGCCGATGCCGCGATATACGGTGTTCGCATATTGCCGTGCTGTCAAGCGGAAGGAAGCCGGCCGCCTGCCCTCCGCTGGCCCGGACTCCGGTTCGGGAGCCTCCCGAAGCCTGCGCGGCAAATGAACACCCCCGCCAGGCCCGCGCAGGGCGCAAAACGGCAAGCCGGGGATCTTATGGAACGGGGGGCTGCGGAGGTCACCCATCTATCCGATTACTCAGAGATTATATCGACTGTCGCCTCTCATATGAATCTAATTGAGATCGCATCACTATATTTACAGGGTCCCGAAATTGGCTGCTGTAGTTGCTCTCCAAAACAGCACCGGCTACAGTGTTTGGCGTGGTCACCACGGGGTTGATGTAGCTGTAGTTGCTCTCCAAAACAGCACCGGCTACAGTCCGCATCGCAAGTTTCGTCGGCGGCAATGTGCTGTAGTTGCTCTCCAAAACAGCACCGGCTACAGTTAAGTGCGCTCATCATAACCATCTCCAGGGCTGTAGTTGCTCTCCAAAACAGCACCGGCTACAGTTCGCCCGACCGGACGGCTTCTAGCGCCCGGGCTGTAGTTGCTCTCCAAAACAGCACCGGCTACAGTAAAGGAACAGCTAAAGGAGGTCGCGCTTACGCTGTAGTTGCTCTCCAAAACAGCACCGGCTACAGTCATCATCGCCTTGAATATACAGTGCTTTCTCGCTGTAGTTGCTCTCCAAAACAGCACCGGCTACAGTCGGAGATATAGTTACACAAGGCATTCAGCGGCTGTAGTTGCTCTCCAAAACAGCACCGGCTACAGTCGGAGGCGCTGTTGACGATAGACTGCGCCGGCTGTAGTTGCTCTCCAAAACAGCACCGGCTACAGTCCAGCCGGTTGCCGAGCCGATACCAGACCGGCTGTAGTTGCTCTCCAAAACAGCACCGGCTACAGTGAGGTCGAGCTCGGACTCGTCATGGAAATAGCTGTAGTTGCTCTCCAAAACAGCACCGGCTACAGTCAGGCAAGCCGCCGCGGTGACGAGGGCGTCGCTGTAGTTGCTCTCCAAAACAGCACCGGCTACAGTTACGAAAGCGCGTCATTCTACGCTTACTGAGCTGTAGTTGCTCTCCAAAACAGCACCGGCTACAGTCTTCAACTGTTTCGCAATCTCGACCTCGGCGCTGTAGTTGCTCTCCAAAACAGCACCGGCTACAGTTAGAGCTAACAACAGGGAAGGCGACAATGCGCTGTAGTTGCTCTCCAAAACAGCACCGGCTACAGTAGGGTGTTGCGGAACACAACGTTGCCGCCGGCTGTAGTTGCTCTCCAAAACAGCACCGGCTACAGTCGATGTCCACGGCGTGATCGCGCCCGACCTGCTGTAGTTGCTCTCCAAAACAGCACCGGCTACAGTTGCTGCTTGGCCAACCCGTTGAAAATCAACGGGTTGGTGCTGATTCCGGGCGCGCGATTCGCCACTGGAATCATCAGAACAGCGCCAATTGGTCGGGTTTTTTCTCCGTCTCGGCGGGAGCCCGGCCCTCGAAATTGCGCAGCATCCCGTATTGCTTGTCCGTGATGAACATGATGGAGACCTTCCCCATGGGCGGCACATAGCCGCCGATCCGGTCGGCGGCGGCGTCCGCTTGGGCGCGTGTGACGAAGTAGCGAGTATAGACCGACCATTGCTTCATCGCGAACCCGTCCTCCAGCAGGCGGTGGCGGAAGCGGGTCGCGTCGCGCCGTTCCTTCGGTTCGCCTACGGGCAGGTCGAAACACACCACAAGCCACATGGCCCTGTAACCGGAAACGGTCTCCATCCAGGCACCTGCCCGGCCGCGAAAGCGCTGCCGGACCAGCCTGCGTTCACGAGCCGTCGGCAAAGTCCAGCTCGGGCTGCGCTGCAAGGCCCCAGTCGAGCGGCCATGCCAAATCCTTTGTCTGCCCCGTGCAGAGTTCGGCCAGCGAATGGGTCAACATGGACATGACCCGCGACACGGGACTCGATCCCGCGGCTGTCGCCATTGCGCCGTTGACGACTTGCGCAAGTGCCCGCTTCGCCTGCGTTTCCATCTCTCCGGTCCAGTCCTCCCGGTTGCGCCAGACCGCATGGTCCACGAGAGGACGAAAAGGCTCCATCAGGTCATCGACCAGTTGAAAGGCGTTCAAGCGGCTGCGGTGATGCAGGCCCAACCCCGGCGCCAATCCCGCGCCAACGACTGCGCGGGCCATGGCGGCGCGCACTACCGCATAACCGTAGTTCAGATGCGCGTTCAGCCCGTCGCCGTCGGGGTCGCGTCGGAAGTCGTCGCCCATCAGCCGCCGCCAGTAGAAGCGCGCGGCGCGAGCCTCCATATTGTCCGGGTCGCCGGATCGCACCGACTTCGCCAACCGGGCAAGCCCGGCGTGGTCGGGATGTCCGGCAATTTCGAGCGCGCGCGCCTGGGCCGCGATTTTTTCCATCACCAGCCGCCGCCAGATTTGTTTGCGTTTGGGTAAGGACAGCGATGCCTGCGCCGTCAGTCGCGCCGCCTGCTCGAAGTTTCCCGACACTGGCAGAGACAGGGCCACAGGCGCATGGCTGCGGTTGCAGAGCACCAGAGGAATCCCGTTATCGGCCAGGGCTGCGACTACCGACAGGGACAGCATCGCGCCATGGCCGTGTACCAGAACGCACTGGATATCCGACAGCGGCACCCGGCCGAGTTCGCCGCCGTCGCCGGAAACCTTCAGGCTGCCCCTCGACAGGGAGAGGACCCTGTTGTCGTCGGCGATATCGACGACGCGCCACATCGTCAGTTGAGGCGCGGACTGCGCCAGCGTTCGCGGCCGGTTGAATCGAGCAGGATCATCTCCGGCCTGCGGTCGTTGAAAGCTGTGACGCTTCTGATACGAGTTCGCACATTCTTCGGCACTTCCGTCGGCGCACGGGCCTCCTCAGCGGGCAGGAATTCCAGATCGGGATTGCCTGCGCCGGAGAATGAGACTGTCCGGTAGATTAGACGTGGTGAATCCGAGTTCCCCGGGTCGGCAGCCATTTCCACCAAATCATTCTTCCTTAGTACGAACAGTAGGCGTCCGCCTCCTCGTCGCCAACGCTCCCTGAAGCCCGGCGTGTTGGCGTCTAAGGTCGAAACAACCTCGATATTCCGCTTTCCGTTGCAATCGACGAAATAGACCAGCCGGTCGTTTCCTCCGCCCGGATTGGCTTGCCGGGGCTTCTTGCCGCCAACCAGCGGGCCTTTGAGAATGCGCAGGGAAACAATCTGGACCCGCGTGAAACGGCGACGGTCGGTCTCCGCGATGTACCGCTTCTTCGCCCATTCTGCCCGCGCTTTTTCCCGGCCTCCCTCCGTGCGGGCCTTTTCCAGAGCCTCGGGCGGCGCTTTTTCCATCAGTTCGAGAAGCCTTGTGCGCATCTTCTCCAGGTCGCGGGCCAGATTGTTCCGCAGGGCCGACACAGGGTCGTCGCCGCCCCACCAGAAGCGCACGCCTCGCTCCTTCGCCCGTTCCACCTCCCGGACTACATTGTCGCGCACGCCGAGCGCTGCTATCTGCTTGGCGTCCAGGCCCTCCGAAATCGAAACATGGTCCCGGGCAACGTACTGACCGGGCTTGCCGGGCACTTCGCATATAAGGCCGTAATTCGTAGCCTCATGCAGTTGGCCCCGCGGATCGTGGTCGGCCTTCACGACCACGGCGGTAACGGGCGATTTGTCCACCGTTTCTGCGGGTCTCCGGCCTTGCAGAAAAGCTTTTGCTATTCCCCGAAACCCATCCTGCCAGCATATACCGATATCCTCGAAGAGCGGATTGGCGCGGCGAACTTGCGCCAGAATTTGACTGGCTTTCTCGTCGCCCGTATCGCGCGCAGCAAGCGTCTGTAGGCGCTGCACATCGCTTCGGGTTGTGCAGGCGGCCACGACCGCATCCAGAAGGTGGTGCCGATGGTCCCAGCGTATCTTGTCGGTGCGTTTGAGTCTGGCCTGCCTTTCTTCGAGAGTTTCACCGTCTCTGGGTGGCACGGTATCGCCGACATCGAGCCGTCCTTCCTCCACCATTATTTCCCGGATTACGGTATGGAGGCCCCACAAGTAACGGAGGTTCGATGTGATTCTGCCATTCAGGCTGACGATGCCGTTAGGGTCGGCGCAGACGCAAGACAGGTAACGCGCCGCCGTTCTTGCAATGTAGCGCGTATCGTTGAGGAACCGGCGTTCGAATTCGTCCTGGTTCTTGTAACGCTCCATGGCGTCTTCTTTGAAACGCCAATACACGCTCCCGCCGCGTTTCCTAGCTCGCTTAAGGATGTGCGCATAGTCCTTGCCCTTGTATCCATTGCTGAATGCCTCGAAAGGAGGCCGTTTGCGTTTGCATTGATTGGCTTCCTTGAACACCAAAGCGAGATTGGCGATGCCATCGTCTCCGGTTGCGGCGTAAGGCAGGATGTGGTCGATCTCAACAGACCCGTCGAAAAGGTGCTCCATGCAGATCGGTTCTCCCGTGTATAGGCATTCTCCGCCCTGCATTCTATGGAGTCTCATTCGTTTCAGGTCTTCCGGCTTGAGCTTGCGCTTATGGGCGCCCAGAGACTCGATGTGCGCTTCGTTCTCCTTGCGGTTTTTGAGATTCTCTTTCTCGGCGTTCTCGCGCTCCTCGGCGCTTTTGTTCAGGTCACGGGCCAGTTCGATGCAAATTCGCGCAGGCTTGCCGTAGAGCTTCAGGTAATCGTTGGCCGTTTTGCGTAGCTGATTAAGTGCCACATGGACGACCGGATTCGGGATACGGCCGAGACGGGCTTCGTTGACATCGTTGGGATTGCCGCTGCCGCCGATGCACCATCCTTGCAGGATTTCCCCGTAGTAGGGCAAACGGTCGAGACTTGGAGGCTCCCGATCAAGAGATTCGAGTCCGGCCCGTTGTTCTGCTTCGTAGTGCGTGATGACCTCTGCTGCCAGTTCCGCCAGCAGCTTCCGGGTCGCGGTCGCGCCGGCGGCGGAATAGGCGGCCGGCAGGCGCGCATCGGAGAGCGCCTGAACGATGTCCGCCTGAAGACCTAGCGTTTCTAATTCGGCGCTCAGGACCTCCCGGTCGTCTTCCGTACGGACAAGATCGGCAATCTTCTCACGCCGGTCCTCATCGAAGCCTCGCCATTGTTCGAGCGCATCGGCCTTGCTCATGGCGGCGGCAAGCGGATGGCCCTTCAGTTCGCCGGCCGTCCTCCTGCCCTTGCGCCGGATATCCAGACTGGTCATGTCGGCCAGTGAGCCGCGCCCCAAACCCAGCGCTTTGCGCACCCTCGCAGCGGTCAGGTCCTTCCCGTCGAGCAGCAGGGAAGCGAGGCGGTTGCGCTGCGTCATGTCCAGGGGCGAGTCCGCCGCCGTCCGGGAGCAGACCAAGCGCAGATTGTTCACTTCCTCGTAGATGCGCTTGCGTTGGAACAGGTCGCTGCCGCGCGGCAGCCGGGGTTCGATCTCGCCGTCGGCGTCTCGGACGCCGTAGCGGCATTTGCCGACAGGCGGTGTTTTCGGCTCTGCTTCCTCGAACACCATGTCCCTGAGTTTCTCGCAAACCTCGTCCGTCAGTGCCGCGTGATGGGGTTTTTGGGCTGTCAGAAGGGCGTCCAGTTCCGCCTGCGCCATGGCGCGGGTGAAGACCGGCATCCCCTCGCGGTCTTTCTTCAACCGTGTCTGGCCCGTGTCACCGGCCTCGCGCATCAGCAGTTGCGAGGGGTGAGCATCGCCATCCAGTCCCAATTCGGTACCGAGAGCGGCGAGCTTCCTTTTGGTTTCGTTCGCCGTTTCTGCCATCTTCTGGCGGTCGTTGTCGCTGTTTCCTTTCTGCCCGGCCTCGGTTTTGGAGTCTTCCTTGAGGCCGCGCGTCAGGCGCTGGCCCCGGTTTTTCGCGATATGCAGAATGGCGCGGGCCAGATCGCCGGCTTTAAGGCGGTCTTCCAGCCCCTTCGCCCTCAGACGGACCCGCGAATTATTGCGCTTCGAGGGGCTGTCGGAGAAGCCGGGACCGAGGTTGAGCAGATGAACAAGTTCCGCGCGCAGCGCCTTTACCCGCTTGGCGCGGCGTCGGTATTGCGTCCGCATGGACTTGTGGCGCGTCCGCTCCGCCCCGCCTGTGGGAGCAGGATAGACGAGCGCAACGCCGTCTATCAGCCGCGCCGGGCGATTCGCGGTATCCAGTTCGATGACTGCGAAGCCGAGGCTGGCCACGCCGACATCGATTCCCCATCCAATCTTCAATCCAAAGCCCCCGACAGTTCTGATCGCTAGATGCCGGGAGTATGTTGACTTGCGCGCCGGGCCCATGCAAGCATTGGTGGCTGTTTTGGAGAGCAGCGGCAAAAGCCGTGTAACTGCTTGCAGTTGCACTACAGTAAGGCAATCCTCCGCGGGGGATTGCCAGACGAATAAGGGGAGAGGCGTTGCCTCTCCCCTCTCGTTTTTGCCGCCGTTATCGCCCCGCCTCCCGTTTCCGTTTCGGCGGTCGATCCGACCCGATTCTTTCAATTGGCCCGCGTTTCGCTTTACAATCGGTCAAACGGTCGGAGTTGCGCAGCGCGGACCCGCCGTCCCTTCCCGACATGGCGTCGGCCAGCCCGTCAGATCATGCCTATTTCGCTCTGTCACGGGTTTGACCGGCGGGCCGGCCGGTGCGATAACCGTTCGAATTCCGGAGGGACCCGGCACGTGACTTCCATCGGAACGCGGCTTTACACATGGATGCAGGGCGAGTTCGTCGGTGAGGACGAGCAGGGCAACCGCTACTATCGCAGCCGCCGGGGCCGCCTGCACGGGCGCGCGCGGCGCTGGGTGGTCTATGACGGGCCGGTGGAGGCCTCGCGCGTGCCGCCGGAATGGCATGCCTGGCTGCATCGCATGTGCGACGAACCGCCGGGCTCCGACCGGCCGCGCTATCCCTGGCAGCGGCCGCACGAGCCCAACCTCACCGGCACGCCGGACGCCTACCGCCCGCCGGGGCACGATTTCGCCGGAGGGCGCCGCGCGCCGGCGACAGGCGATTACGAGGCCTGGACGCCCTGACGATGCGGCGCAGCGTGCTGGAGACGATAACGGGCGCGGCGGTGTTGCTGGCGGCGGCGGCCTTCGTGTTCTTCGCCTATTCGACAGCCGATCTCGGCCGCGGCGGCGGTTACGAGGTCTCGGCCGAGTTCGACAATATCGGCGGGCTTTCCGTGGGCGCCGATGTGCGGATGAGCGGCATCAGGATCGGCGCCGTCTCCGGACAGAAGCTGGATACCGAGACCTTCGCGGCGCTGGTGACCTTCTCCATCGACCCCTCGGTCAAGCTGCCGACGGACAGTTCCGTGAAGATCGCAAGCGAAAGCCTGCTCGGCGGCAAATATGTGCAGGTGACGCCGGGCGCCGAGGACGACGCCATCCCGCCCGGCGGGCGCATCCGCTTCGCGCAGTCCTCAATCAGCATAGAGGACCTGATCGGCCGCTTCATCTTCAGCGGCGCCGATGACAAGAAGGGCTGAGGCCCGACGCGCCAGGCCACCTGCCTGCGGCCGCAAGATCTTCGGTTTTCACCTGCGCTGGGTTCCAGCGCTTCTGTTGCTGCTGGCTGCCGGGCCGGCGGCCGGGCAGGGGGAGACCTTCACCTATCGCGAGATGGGGATGACGGTGCTGCAGGCGCTCGACAAGGTCACGGCGCGCATTTCCACCCTGACGATCCCGCTTGAGCGGACGAGGCGTTTCGGCACGCTTGAGGTCACGGTCTGGGCCTGCCGCAAGCGCCCGCCCGAGGAGCCGCCGGAAAGCGCGGTCTTCCTCACCATCGTCGAGCGCCGCCGGGACGCCCCGCCGGTGCGGCTCTTCCAGGGCTGGATGTTTGCGTCGAGCCCCGCCATGTCGGCGCTGGAGCACCCGGTCTATGACATCTGGGCGCTGGACTGCATCGATAGTCCGGCAGAGTAGCAGGACGCAGGAAAAAGGCCGCCGCGCGGCGCGCGGCGGCCCCTGTCACCGGCCTGTGAGGCCTGCGCCGGTCAGGCGAACCACCAGCGTTCGATGATGCGCGCGGAATCGAGCGCCCAGACATTGCCCAGATGCTCGCCATGGGCCAGCTTCTTCGACTTGGCGTCGATCCAGTTGGCGTACATCGGCACGGCCACGCCGCCCTCGTCGCGCACGATGACCTGCATCTCGTAATAGAGCTCCCGGCGCCGGGCCTCGTCGACTTCGGTCCGCGCCTCGGCGAGCAGCTTGTTGAAGCGCCCGTGATCCCAGTAGCTGTCGTTCCAGGGCTTGCCGGCCGCATAGGCGGTCGCGAACATCAGGTCCTCGGTCGCCCGCCCGGACCAGAAGCAGGCGCAGAACGGCTTCTTCATCCACACATTGGACCAGTAGCCGTCCGCCGGCTCCTTGATGACATTGATGGAAACCCCGCCGGCCTTCGCCGATTCCTGGAAGAGCTGCGAGGCGTCCACGGCGCCGGCAAAGGCCGCATCGGAAGCCGAGAGATCGAGTTGCAGGCTGTCCACTCCGGCTTTCTTCAGGTGGAATTTCGCCTTGTCGGGGTCGTAAACCCGCTGTTCCAGCTCCGCATGGTAGAAGCGGTTGGCGGGCCCGATCGGGTGGTCGTTGCCGACCTTGCCGTGCCCCAGCAGGATCTTGCGGACCAGATCCTCCCGGTCGAAGAGATATTTGAGCGCCAGGCGCACATCGTTGTTGTCGAAGGGCGCCGCCGTCGTAATCATCGGGAAGGTGTAGTGCTGGTTACCCGTCACCTCCGACACCTCAACGGCCGGATTGCGGTCCAGCAGCCGCACCGACTTGGCGTCGATACGGCTGATCGCGTCCACCTCGCCGGTCATCAGCGCACTGACCCGCGCCGCCGGGTCGGTGATCGAGATCGCCTCGACCTCGTCGAACCAGGTCTGCTTGTAGGCGTTGGGGTTGCGCTCCAGTTGCAGGCGCACGCCCGGGTCGAAGCCCGCATTGCGGTAGGCGCCGGTGCCGATGCCCTTGCGGATCGCCTCGTCCGCCATGCCGGCCGGGTAGATCAGGATGTGGTAGTCCGAGAGCAGATAGGGGAAGTCGGCATTGCCGGCATTGAGGACGAACTGGACCTGGTGGTCGTTCATCTTCTTCATCTCGACAATGGGCTCGACCAGCGGCTTGGCCGGCGACTTGGCGCCCTCCGCCACATGCATCTGCAGCGACTCGATGACGTCGTCGGCGCCGAAGCTCTTGCCGTTGTGGAACTCGACGCCCTTGCGCAGATTGAAGGTCCAGGTCGCGAGGTCGGCCGAGGGCTCCCAGCTTTCGGCAAGCTCGCCCGCCAGCGAGCCGTCCGCGGCGATCTCGGTGATGCAGTCGAACACGCCGCCCATCGCCGAGACCTGCATGAACACGTCGGAATGGGTGCGCCCGTCCCAGCTGTCGGTGGTGTTGCCGCCCGAAAGGCCGAGCCGCAATGTGCCGCCGGCCTTCGGCCCTGCGGCTGCCGCCTGTCCCGGCCCGACGCCCGCCGCGAGCGCCGTCGCAGCGCTCGCCTTCAACAAGGTCCGTCTATCGAGTTTGAAGTTCATGGAGGAATTCTCCCTGTGGTTGCTTCAATGGATCATCCGCTGTTCGCGTCGGGGCGGATCAGGCGGACGTGCCGCGCGCCGCCTCGCCGATATTGTCCACGCCGCGCTCCGCCAGCAGCCGGTCGAGCCAGTCCGGGTCCATTTCCGGCACCGAGCTTAGCAGCAGGTCGGTGTAGTCGTGATGCGGCGGAGTGAACATGTCCGTTTTCGGCCCCGCCTCGACGACATGGCCGTCCTTCATCACCACCACCTCGTCGGCGATGGCGCGCACCGTGGCGAGATCGTGGGTGATGAACATGTAGGCCAGGTCCAGTTCCTTCTGGAGCCGGTCCAGAAGCTTGAGGATGCCCTCGGCGACAAGCTGGTCGAGCGCGGACGTCACCTCGTCGCAGATGACGAATTGCGCCTCCGCCGCGAGCGCGCGCGCTATGCCGACGCGCTGCTTCTGCCCGCCGGACAGCTCCGACGGCAGGCGGTCGATATAGAGGTCCGGTTCGAGCTCGATCTGCTCCAGAAGCTCCGCGGTCCGCCGGCGCAGCTCGCCGCCCCTGAGCCCCCGGTAGAACTGCACCGGGCGCCCGATAATGTCCCGGATGCGGAGCTTCGGATTCAGCGCCGTATCCGCCATCTGGTAGATCATCTGCACCTGCCGGAGCTGGTCCTTGCTGCGGTTCCGGTAGCTGGCGGGCAGGGGCGCGCCGTTGAACCTGACCTCGCCCCGGCGCGGCGGCAGGAGGCCGGTGATGCAGCGCGCGACGGTCGATTTGCCGGAGCCGGATTCGCCCACCACCGCGACCGTGCGCCCCGGATAAATGTCGAAGGATACATCGTGCAGCACATCGGCGGCCGCGCCGTAGCCGGCGGTCACGCCCGCTATGGAGATGACCGGCCGGACGCCGTTCGCGGCGGGCGGCTGTTCCGGCCGCCGGAAGCTCCTGACCGCCCAGAGCGATTTGGTGTAGTCCTCCTGCGGGTCGGCCAGCATGGCGCGGGTGTCGTTCTCCTCCACCTCGTCGCCCTTGAGCAGCACCTTGATCCGGTCCGCCATCTGCGCCACCACGGCAAGATCGTGGGTAATGTAGATGGCCGCCGTGCCGAACTGCTCGACGATGTCGCGGATCGCGGCCAGCACCTCGATCTGCGTTGTGACATCGAGGGCCGTGGTCGGCTCGTCGAAGACGATGAGGTCCGGCCGGCAGGACATCGCCATCGCGGTCATGGCGCGCTGCAATTGCCCGCCGGAGACCTGGTGCGGATAGCGAAAGCCGATGCTCTCCGGCTCCGGCAGCCTGAGCCGCGCATAGAGCGCCATCGCGTCTTCCTGGCTCTCCTGCTGCGTGGAGACGCCGTGCAGCACGGGACCCTCGGTATGCTGGTCGATCAGCCTGTGCGCCGGGTTGAAGCTCGCCGCCGCCGACTGCGCGACATAGGCGATGCGCCGGCCGAGCAGGCTGCGTTTGGTTTCCTCCGACGCTGCGACCAGGTCGATGCTGTCGAATTCGATCGAGCCGCCGGCGATGCGGCAGCCGTCGCGCGTGAATCCCATCGCGGCGAGGCCGACCGTGGACTTGCCGGCGCCCGACTCGCCGATCAGGCCCAGCACCTCCCCGCGAGCGAGGTCGAGGTCGATACCGTTCACGATCGGCAGCCAGTCCTCGCCCGCCAGGCCGTCTATCCTGAGGTCCCGGATCGTTACCAGGGGGCGGCGGCTGCTCATCGTTCCTGTCTCTCCGGTTTCAGTCCTTGAGGCCCGAATAGCGGTCGAGCATCCAGTCAACGGTGAAATTGATCGCGACCGTGAGCAGCGCGATGGCCGCCGCCGGCAGCAGCGGCAGCGATGCCGCCTGCCAGTCGCCATATTCCGCGTAGCCGATATAGATCGACAGCTCGCGCACCATCGTGCCCCAGTCCGCAAGCGGCGGCTGGATGCCGATGCCGAGGAAGCTCAGCGCCGCGATCAGCAGGAACACGAAGCAGAAGCGCAGGCCGAATTCCGCCAGCAGTGGGGCTGCGGCATTCGGCAGGATCTCCTTGAAGATCAGGTAGCCGAGCCCTTCGCCGCGCAGCTTGGCGGCCTCGATATAGTCCATCACCACGATATTGCCGCCCACCGCGCGGGCGAGGCGGAAGACGCGCGTCGAATCCAGCACCGCGATCACCAGGATCATGTTGATCGTCGATTGGCCGAAAATGGTGAGCAGCAGCAGGGCGAAGATGAGCTGCGGGATCGCCATCAGCACATCCACCGTGCGCGATACGACCTGGTCCAGCCAGCCGCCGAGCACGGCCGCGATGAAGCCGAAGGTTGCGCCGATGAGGAAGGCCAGCGCCGTGGTCACGAAGGCGATGCCGATGGTGTTGCGTCCGCCATAGAGCAGGCGCGTGAGCAGATCGCGGCCCAGCTGGTCGGTGCCGAGCAGGAAGTCCGGATTCTCGCCGGGGAAGAGGTTGAACTCGTCGAAGACCTGGGATTCGCCATAGGGCGCAATCACAGGAGCCGCCAGCGCCGCCAGGACATAGAGCGTGACGACGGTAAGCCCGAAGGCCGCCGTCAGCGGCATCGCCCGGAAAACGGCGCCGAAGGGGCCTGCAATGCTGCGGAAGCCGGCGCGCGCCGTCCAGGCAAGCCCGGTCAGGACCGCCAGCGGCAGGACGACATAGGTGAGAAAGCCCACAGCGCCCGCCTATTTCGGATGCCGGAGGCGCGGATTGGTCAGCACCGACATCACGTCCGCCAGCAGGTTCAGCAGGATATAGGCGCCGGCGAAGACGAGGCAGCAGGCCTGCACGGTCGGCATGTCGCGCAGCTTCACCGCATCGACGAACATCTGCCCGATGCCCGGATAGACGAACACCACCTCCACCACCACCACGCCGGTAATGAGGTAGGCGAGGTTGAGGGCGATGACATTGATGATCGGCGCGAGCGCGTTCGGCAGCGCATGGCGCACGATCACCCGCCAGCGCGGGACTCCCTTGAGCCGCGCCATCTCGATATATTGCGAGGCCATCAGGTTGATGATCGCCACGCGCGTCATCCGCATCATGTGCGCGGTGACGACCAGCGTGAGGGTGAGCGCCGGCAGCACGGTGCGGTAAAGCCGTTCCCAGAAGTCGAGATCGGCATGGATCTTCGAGATCGACGGGAAGATCGGATTGGCCGCCGCCAGGAAGAGGATCAGGATATAGGCGACGAAGAATTCCGGGCTGGAGATGGAGGTGAGCGTGCCGACATTGGCCGCCCGGTCGAAGATCGATCCCCGGTAGAGCGCCGCCAGTATGCCGAGCGCGAGCGACAGCGGCACCGCCACGGCCGCCGCGGTGGCCGCAAGAAAGATGGTGTTCGCAAAGCGGGGCGCCAGCTGGTCGGCGACGGTCACGATATCGCGTTCGCCGGTCCGGCCGTATTGCGACTGGAAGCTCAACTGGCTGAAGCTGACGCCGAAATCGCCGGTGAACACGCCGCCCAGCCAGGCGAAATAGCGTTCGACCGGCGAGCGGTCCATGCCGAGGCTCTCGCGGATGGAGGCGACCGCTTCGGGCGTGGCGCCCTGGCCCAGGATCGCCTGGGCGAAATCGCCGGGTAGCGCTTCGATGGCCGCAAAGATGACCATGCTGACGATCAACAGCGTGAAGGCGCCGAGCGCCAGCCGCTGCCCGATCATGCGCGCCAGACCCGACATGTCCCTCCCCGTTGACTGGCAGCCATTAGGCCACGGCCCCCCGGCTTCGTCCAGCCCGGCGGGGGCCGGGGCAGCGAACCGGCGGGCGTGACCCTGCGCGTTTACATCGTGGCCGGCGAGCCCTCCGGCGATGCGCTCGGCGCCAGGCTGCTGCGGGCCTTGCGGGAGGGTGGGCCGGTGGAGGCGGCGGGCGTCGGCGGCGAACTCATGGGCGCCGAAGGCGTCGCCAGCCTGTTCCCGCAGGCGGAAACCGCCGTTATGGGCGTCTTCGAGGTGCTGCCCCGCGCCCGGAGGCTGCTCAGGCGGATGGACGAGACGGTCGCCGACATCCTGCGCTTCCGGCCGGACGCTGTCGTCACCATCGATTCAGGCGGGTTCAACAAGGGCCTGGCAAGGCGGCTGATCGCGGCGGACTGCCCGGCGGCGCGCATCCATTATGTCGCGCCGATGGTCTGGGTCTGGGCGCCCGGCCGGGCCCGGGGCATGGCGCGGCTCTTCGACCATCTGATGACGCTCTGGCCGTTCGAGCCGCCGCTGTTCGAGCGCGAGGGGCTGGCGTCCACCTTCGTCGGCCATTCCCTGGTCGAGGCGGAGCCGGGCGACGGCGCGGCCTTCCGGATCCGGCACGGCATTGCGCCGGAAAGCACGCTCCTGGCGGTGCTGCCGGGAAGCCGGGCGGGCGAGGCGCGCCGGCTGCTGCCGGTATTCCGCCGGACCCTGGAGCGCCTTTCCGGGGACATTCCCGGCCTGCATCTGGCGGTGCCGACCGTCGGCACGGTGGCGGACCGGGTGCGGGACGCCGTGGCGGGCTGGCCCTGGCCGGCGACAGTCACCCTGGGCGAGGGCGACAAACAGGACGCCTTTGCGGCCAGCCGGGCGGCGCTCGGGGCGTCCGGCACCGTCGCGCTCGAACTCGCGCTTGCCGGCGTGCCGCAGGTCACCGCCTACCGGCTCAACCCGGCAACGGCGCTGATCGGCCGGGCCGTAATCCGCAGACGCCGGTTCTGTCCCGTCAACATATTGCTCGACCGTCCTGTCGTGCCGGAACTGGTCCAGGGGGCGTGCCGGCCGGGGCCGATCGCCCGCGCCTTGAGGCCGCTGCTGTTCGACGGGAAGGCGCGCGCCGCGCAACGGGCGGCCTTCCGGGAACTGGCGGCCGAACTCGGCGCCGGAGACGCGCCGCCGAGCCTGCGCGCGGCCGAGACCGTGCGTCGGATCGTCCGCGAAACCGGGCCGCCGACGCGTAGCCGGAGCGGCGGGATGTAAGGGCCGGTCTCCGCCGCAAGCGCAAGGCAGTAGCGGCGGATAGCGGGCAGTGCGGTATCGCTCGCCCGCGGACTCCCTCAAGTTGCATGAGGCACCGGATTGAAGGGCGCGATGGCGGAATGTATGGTCGGTTTCGTGAATGAGTACGAGAAAATGACCGCGCCGCCCGATATCCCGGAATTTCCGAAGAATTGGCGCGACGAGATCAAGGCGGACCTCGCGGCCCAACTCGAGGCCGGCGGCACGCTCTACGGTGTCCGGGCGGACGGCGCCTATATCGCGCGCACCAGGGACGGGGACCGGGTGCTCAACCTGCCCGACCGGGAGCCCGCCTGACCCGGTCCTGCGGTCGTGCCGATGCTCCTCGTCGTTGCCGGTCCGAACGGGTGCGGTAAGCCCAATCAATCATCAATCCCGATGTAATCCTGCGCGGGATAACGTCCGGCAGCCCCGCGCACGCGTAACGCTGTCGCGTCTGCTGAACGACGCGGATGGTGTCCGCTAGCATGGCGCTGGAGACCATCGGCTGGGGCACTGCCGAACACTGGATGCGTATGCAGGCCGGCTGGGGGTGACACAGGCGTATCGCACGGGCCTGCAAATCGTATGGTTGCCAACCGGGATTTCCGTTCACTGAAAAAGTTATCGAAAAGGGGAATCGAGGATGGGGCGGGATATTCCGGCAGGGAACGGCGACCGACAGACGAATTCCGGAGGCATATGGCGCCCGGTATGGCGGGGTCTGCGAGTTTCCCGTGGTGTGGTCATGGTCCTGCTGCTGGCGGCGTCGCTCGCGGCCAACGCTGCGCTATTTGTCGGCGGCGTGCTCTTCAACGTTATTGACGAAGCTGTAGAAAGCGTCACCGGGCTTGCAACGGCGACAGGCAAGCAGCGCAAGCTTACAGACCGCCTGAAACGGAAAAACCATCAATTGGCTGCCCGCAACCGGAGCCTGCAGAATCGCGTGACCGAGGTACGGCGGGAAAGGAGTCGGTTAACTGCCCGCAACCGGAGCCTGCAGAACCGGGTGATCGAGATAAGGCAGGAAAGCAGTCGGTTAGCTGCCCGCAACCGAAGCCTGCAGAATCGTGTGACCGAGCTACGGCGGGAGGGCGGCCGGTTGAAGGACCGCATGGCCCGACTGCGCCAGGTGACGAACGCTGCGGTGAAGAGAACGGTGGCTCGTTCCGCTAATGCCGCCGTGCGGGTTGTGGCGACCGCGCCGGGCAAGGCAGTGCCCTATTTGGGCACGGCTGTCGTCTTGGGCGCTGCCGGGTTGGAGATCAGGGATCTTTGCAACACGGTGCGGGATATGAAAGCAATCCAGCGAGAAATAGACCCCACCGAATCCCATTCCGAAGACGAGCGAAAAATCTGCGGCATGGACGTTCCGACCAAAGAACAGATTTTGAGTCAGATCGAGACGGTGCCGCTCGATGCGTGGCAGCGCAGTCGAGAATTCCTTACCGATCTCGATCCGATACCGCCGGAGTTCGAGACCTGGCTCAGTCGGTGGTGGAATGACAAGGGCTTGTTTCGCGACGGCATGCGTGGATTGCGCCGGATGTTGAGGGGAACAGAAGAAGTGAAAGGCGAATGGCAGGACTAGAACGCATATCTGCTGTAGATTATGCAGCAGCCCAGCAGCCGGCGCCATGAACGACATTACGAGCGATCGCGTCGGCCCGATGCTGAACCCGCCGCATCTGGGCGAACTCATCCGCGAAAGCATGGAGGACGCAGGCTGGAACGTGACCGGGACGGCGGCGCGGCTCGGCTGCGAGCGCGGAACCCTGTCGCGGCTGCTGAACGGTAAGGCAGGCGTGTCGGCAAACATGGCGCTGGCGCTGGAAGATATCGGCTGGGGTACGGCCGAACACTGGATGCGGATGCAGGCGAGCTACGAACTCGCGCAGGCGCGCCGGAAGAGGGCCGCCGCCTGACCGCGCCGCTGCGACCGTGCGGCGGATCGTCCGCGACACTTATCTGTCATCGAAGCGATAACGAAGAGTCACCCGGGTCCGGTTAGAAGCGCCGCATATGGTGGCGGAACCGGAGGAGCATCATGCCTGACCATGCGAGCGAACTTTCGTTCGACGAATTCGACGAACTGAACGACCCGCGCGACGAACCGACCGGCTTCGAGGGCGTCGTGTCCCGCCGCCGCTTCCTGGGGGGCGCGGCGGCGCTCGGCGCGACCGGGGCCTTTTTCGGCCTGGGCGCGTTCCGCCCTCTGCATGCGGCCGGCGGCCTCGGCTTCGAGCCGGTTGCGGCCAACAGCCTGGACACGGTGACCGTGCCGCCGGGCTTTTCCTGGCGGAATGTCATTGCATGGGGCGACCCGCTCTGGTCCGACGGCAAGCCGTTCGACCACGCCACGCGCGGCGACGGCGCCAGCCAGGAGCGCGCTTTCGGCGACAATAATGACGGCATGTCCACCTTCTTCACCGATGGCAGGACCGTGCTCGCCGTCAACAACGAATATGTGAACCGGTCGATCATCTACGGCAACCGCGCCTCCGGCCTGCCGGAGAACGCCGACGATGTGCGCAAGGGCAAGGCCGGCCACGGCGTCAGCGTCTTCGAGATCGAGATGGTGGACGGCGCCTGGAAGCCGGTGATCGATTCGCCGTTCAACCGTCGCATCACAGCGGACACGCCGGTAGCGATCACCGGCCCCGCGCGCGGCCACGACCTGTTGAAGACGGCGGCCGATCCCGAGGGAACCTCGGCGCTCGGCACCTGGAACAATTGCGGCAATGGCAGGACGCCCTGGGGCACTTATCTGGCCTGCGAAGAGAACTTCAACGGCTATTTCTCGTCTTCGGACCCCGGCTACGCCGTGTCGGACGCGATGAAGCGCTATGGCGTCGGCCTGAAGGACTGGGGCTATGCCTGGGCGACGGCCGACGAGCGCTTCGACATCTCGAAGCACCCGAATGAGCCGAACCGCGCCGGCTATATCGTCGAGATCGACCCGCTCGACCCGAAATCCATGCCGAAGAAACGCACCGCGCTCGGCCGCTTCAAGCACGAGAACGCCGAGGTCGTCATCGCCGGCAACGGGCATGTCGTCGTGTATCTGGGCGACGACGAGCGCGGCGAGTTCATCTACCGCTTCGTCTCGGAAGGACGCTATGTCGAGGGCGGCGACAATGCCGGCCTGCTGGAGCGGGGCACGCTCTCGGTGGCGCGCTTCGACGAGGACGGCAGCGGCGCGTGGCTAGCACTGACGCCGGAGACGACCGGCATGGCGTCGGCGGCGGAGATCGCCGTGCTGACGCGCTTGGCGGGCTCCGCCGTCGGCGCGACCACCATGGACCGGCCGGAATGGGTGGCCGCACATCCGAAGCGCGCCGAGGTCTATTGCTGCCTCACCAACAACAAGAACCGCGGCAAGAAGCCGAACAAGGGCGGCGATGCGACCCCGGTCGGCGGCCCCAACCCGCGCGCGGGCAACAAATACGGCCAGATCGTGCGCTGGCGGCCTGCGGGCGGCGACCACACGGCCGCCGGGTTCGCGTGGGACCTGTTCGTGGTGGCCGGCAATCCGGCGGTGCATGACGACGCCAATGCCGGCTCCGCCAATGTCAATCCGGACAATATGTTCAACTCTCCGGACGGGCTCGTGTTCGACAGCAGGGGCGGCCTCTGGATTCAGACCGACGGCAAATACACGAATGAGGGCGATTTCGCCGGCCAGGGCAACAACCAGATGCTTTATGCGGACCCCGACACGGGCGCAATAAACCGCTTCCTGGTGGGCCCGAAGGAGTGCGAGGTGACGGGGCTCTGCTGGTCAATGGACCGCAAGACCATGTTCGTCGGCCTCCAGCATCCGGGCGAGAAGGGCGGCAGCCATTTCCCCGGCGGCGGCGACACCGCGCCGCGCTCAACCGTCATCGCCGTCACCCGCGACGACGGCGGCGAGATCGGCTGAGGCCCGGTCCCGGCGCCCGCGTTCAGGGCCGCGCCTCGGCGAAGCGGAGGGGGCCGCGCTTTCGGCCGGCTCCGGCGCCCTTGCGCCGCGGCCGGCCTTGCGCGGGGCGGCCGAACGCCGGGGCGGGGTCGTCTCCGATCACGGTCAGCCTTTGCCGGATCAGGCGTTCGATCTGGCTGAGCGAGTCGCGTTCGCCGGCGTCGCAGAACGAATAGGCGATGCCGCCGGCGCCGGCCCGCGCCGTGCGGCCGATGCGGTGGACATAGCTTTCCGGCGCGCTCGGCAGCTCGAAGTTGATGACGTGGCTGATATCCTCGATGTCGATGCCGCGCGCCGCGATGTCGGTCGCGACCAGGACGCGGGCCTCGCCCCGCCGGAAACGCTCGAGGGCCCGCTGCCGCGCGCTCTGGGACTTGTTGCCGTGTATCGCATCGGCGGCGACGCCGTCCTTCTCCAGCAGGGTCGCCACCCGGTTGGCGCGATGCTTGGTGCGGGCGAAGACCAGCACCCGCGAGAGCGCGGGATCGTCCAGGATCTCGGCCAGCAGGCGTTGTTTGTCCCCGGACGGGACATGGAAGACGCTTTGGCGGATCCGCTCCACCGGCGTCGCCTGCGGCGTCACCGCAACCCGGACGGGATCGCGAAGGAAGTCCCTCGCCAGACGCGCCACGTCGCGCGGCATGGTGGCCGAGAACAGCAATGACTGCCGCTCCGTCGGCAGGGCCGCGAGAATGAGGCGCACGTCGCGAATGAAGCCCATGTCGAGCATGCGGTCGGCCTCGTCCAGGACGAGATGCCCGACCCGGTGGAGGTTGACGCGGCGCTGCCGGATCAGGTCCAGCAGGCGCCCGGGCGTGGCGACGAGGATGTCGACACCGCGCGCCAGCGCATCCACTTGCGGCTTCTGGCCGACGCCGCCGAAGACCGCTGCAAGCCGCAATGGCAGCCGGGCGCCGTAGGCGCGGAATTCGTCGGCGATCTGGATCGCCAGTTCCCGGGTCGGCGCCAGGACGAGGGCGCGGGGCGCACGGGTGCGAACGCCGCCTTTTTCGCCGGCGAGCCGGTGCAGGATCGGCAATGCGAAGGCCGCGGTCTTGCCGGTGCCGGTCTGGGCGATGGCGAGAACGTCCCGCCCGGCCAGAACCTCCGGGATGGCCTGCGCCTGGATCGGCGTTGGTGTCGTGTGTTTGCGCGCTGCCAGGGCGCGTTGCAGGGTCTCGGCCAGGCCGAGTTCGGAAAACGGTTGTTCGGTCACATTGTTCCTTGCCGCCCGCCGCGTCCCGCATGTCGGGACGGCCGGTTCCGGGCGCATGCGCCGGCCGCGGGCGCGGCCGGAACGGGTGGAGTTGCATATATCCGGGTCCGATGCTTCGCAAATGCGTTGCGGCCCCGAAAGACGAAAGACGCCCTCTACATGCGCCCCCGGTCCGCCGATGTCAATGCGCCCCGCCCCGGAGCGAACGGGACGCATGCGCGCTATGGGCATGGCGCGCGCCGGCCTGTATATCGGGATTAGCGGGTCGGCGGGGAGGATGCGGGGTCGTGCCGGAAGAAGCGGTCAAGCAGCGCCGTCGGGGGCGCACGCAACCCAGGGGGCGCCAGGTCGAGCCGGAGGCGCTGGCGGAGGTGCAGGCGCTGCTGGGCGATGCGCCGCGCGGGCGCGAGTTCCTGATCGAATATCTGCACCTGCTCCAGGGGCGCTTCGGGCATCTCCCGGCGCGCCATCTGGCGGCGCTGGCGCAGGAGATGCGGCTCGCCATGGCGGAAGTCTGGGAGGTCGCGACCTTCTACGCCCATCTCGACACGGTGAAGGAAGGCGAGGACCCGCCGCCGGCGCTCACCCTGCGGGTCTGCGACAGCCTCTCCTGCGAGCTGGCCGGCGCGCCGGCGCTGCTGGACTCGCTCCGTGCGGCCTTCCCGGAGGCGCGGGTGGTTACCGCGCCCTGCATGGGCCGCTGCGACTGCGCGCCGGTCGTGGAAGCCGGGCACCGGCATGTGGACGAAGCGACGCCGGAGCGGGTGCGCGCGGCGGTTTCCGGCGGGGCCGGGCATGCCGCGCCGGCTGCGCCGAAGGGGGATTACGGCCAATTCCGTGCCTGCCTCGAAGGCCGGCGGACGCGCGAGGAAGTCGCGGCAGAGATCGAGGCGGCGGGCCTGCGCGGCATGGGCGGCGCAGGCTTTCCCAGCGCGCGAAAATGGGGTTTCGTGCGCGCGGGACCGAAGCCGCGCCACCTGACGGTCAATGCAGATGAGGGCGAGCCCGGCACCTTCAAGGACCGGCATTTCCTGGAGACCGCGCCCGGCGCCGTGCTGGAGGGCGCGCTGATCGCCGCCTGGGCGGTCGAGGCCGACACGGTGACCATCTATCTCCGCGACGAATATCCCGTGGCACGCGAAATCATGGCGGCCGAGATCGCGCGGCTGGGCGAGCTTGCGCCGCGGGGCGGCGTGCATCTGCGCCGGGGGGCGGGCGCCTATATCTGCGGCGAAGAGTCGGCGATGATCGAGAGCATCGAGGGCAAGCGCGGCCTGCCGCGCCACCGGCCGCCCTATGTGGCGCAGGTGGGCCTGCACGGCCGGCCGACGCTCGTCCACAATGTCGAGACGCTCTACTGGATGCCGGCGATCCTGGAGCGCGGCGCGGCCTGGTTCGCGGAGACGGGGCGCCACGGCGGCAAGGGCTGGCGGGCCTATTCCGTCTCCGGCCGGGTGCGGGAGCCGGGGGTGAAGATCGTGCCCGCCGGCGTCACCGCGCGCGAGCTGATCGAGGAGTTCTCCGGCGGCATGGCGGAAGGCTGCGAGTTCAAGGCCTACCTGCCGGGCGGGGCTTCGGGCGGCATATTGCCGGCGAGCCTTGCGGACATTCCGCTCGATTTCGGCAAGCTGGAGCCGCATGGCTGCTTCACCGGCTCGGGCGCCGTGGTGGTGCTGGCGGAGGGCGACGATATGGGCGCGGCGGCGCTCAACCTGATGCGCTTCTTCGCCTATGAAAGCTGCGGGCAATGCACCCCCTGCCGCGTCGGCACGGAGAAGGCCGCGCTGCTGATGGCCGAACCCGCCTGGGACCGCGATGTGCTGGAGGACCTTGCGACCGTCATGGCCGACGCCTCGATCTGCGGCCTCGGCCAGGCGGCCCCCAACCCGCTCCGCTGCGCGATGAAATACTTCCCGGAGGATGTGGGGCTGTAATGCCAACGGCGGCAGCCCTTCGATACGCGGCTGCGCCGCTGCTCAGGGTGAGGGAAAGGATCCCTGCCTTCGCAGAGCCGAGACACCGGGCATTTCCTCATTCCGCGTAGCGGCGCCAGCCGCATATCGAGGGACGACCGGGCTTCCGCTTCAGCCTGAAGGGAGTCCGCGCTACAGGTTGAAGCGGAAGAGCATGACGTCGCCGTCCTGCACCACATAATCGCGGCCTTCGGCGCGCATCCGCCCGGCGTCCTTCGCGCCGCGCTCGCCGCCGAACGCCACATAGTCCTCGAAGGCGATGGTCTCGGCCCGGATGAAGCCGCGCTCGAAATCGGTGTGAACGCGGCCCGCCGCCTCGGGGGCGGTGGCGCCGGTGGCGACGGTCCAGGCGCGGGCCTCCTTGGGGCCGGCGGTGAGGAAGGTGATGAGGCCGAGCAGCCGGTAGCCGGCGCGGATCACCCGGTCCAGGCCGGACTCCTCCAGGCCCAGCGTCTCCAGGAAATCGGCGCGTTCCCCGGCGTCGGCGAGCATGGCGATCTCCGCCTCGACGGCGGCGGAGACAGTGACGCATCCGGCGCCCTCGCGGTCGGCGCGCGCCGCCGCTTGCTGCGAGAACCCGTTGCCCGAGGCCGCGTCCGTCTCGCCGACATTGCACACATAGAGCACCGGTTTGGCGGTGAGCAATTGCAGGCTCTCGAAGGCCGCCCGGTCGTCCTCCCTGTCGAAGGCGACGCTCCGGGCCGGGCGGCCCGCTTCCAGCGCCGCGAGCACGGGCTCCATCGCGCGCGCCAGCACCTTCTGTTCCGGGTCGCCCGCCGCGGCGCGCTTTTTCGCCTGGTCGAAACGCCGCTCCAGGCTTTCGAGGTCCGCCAGCATGAGTTCGGTTTCGACCGTCTCGGCATCCCGCACCGGATCGACGCGCCCGTCCACATGGGTCACGCCGCCGTCCTCGAAGCAGCGCAGCACATGGGCGATGGCGTCCACCTCGCGGATATTGGCGAGGAACCGGTTGCCGAGCCCCTCGCCGCGCGAGGCGCCGCGCACCAGCCCGGCGATATCCACGAATTCGAGGAAAGTCGGCAGCATGCGTGCGGCGCCCGCCAGCCCGGCGACCCTTTCCAGCCGGGCGTCCGGCACCGCGACGCGCCCGATATTCGGCTCGACGGTGCAGAACGGGTAGTTCGCCGCCTGCGCCTGGACGGTCGCCGTCAGCGCGTTGAAAAGCGTGGATTTGCCGACATTCGGCAGCCCCACTATGCCGCATTTGAAGCCCATGTCCCTGTCAGGCCTCCGGGGCCGGCGCGGTGGAAGGGGGCGGGCGGGTCAGGATCGCCACCCGGTTCATGAAATTCGCCTCGTCATTCGCCGCCAGCAGGTCGGCGGAGCGCGCCACGGCGTCCAGCATGAGCATGAGCCAGTCGGCGTCCTCCGAACCGAAGGCGTGCAGCACATGGCCGGTGACGCGCCTCGCCTCGCCCGGATGCCCGATGCCGAGCCGAATGCGGCGGTAGCCCGGCCCGACGATGCGGTCGATGCTGCGAAGCCCGTTATGGCCGGCCGAGCCGCCGCCCCGTTTCACGCGCAGCTTGCCGGCTGCAAGGTCCAGCTCGTCGTGGAACACGGCGACCTGGGCGAGGCCCGGCTTGTAGAACTGCATCGCTGCGGAGACCGCGCGGCCGGACTCGTTCATGAAGGTCTGCGGCTTGAGCAGCGCCACGCGCTCCTCTCCCAGCCGGCCTTCGCTCACCAGGCCGCGAAACCGCTTGCGGAAAGGCGGGAAGCCGTGCCGGGCGGCAATCGCATCCAGCGCCATGAACCCGATATTGTGGCGATGGCGGGCATATTTCGGGCCGGGATTGCCGAGCCCGACAAAGAGTTGCACGGCAGGCGGCCTCCTCCGGCCGGACGGTCAGTCGGCGGCAGGCTCCTCGCCGCCTTCCGCTTCGCCCTCTTGCCCCTCTTCCTCTTCCGCGTCCTCGTCGGCCAGGCCGCCGGCAGGCGCCGAGACCGACACGATCAACAGGTCGTCTTCGCCCGCCAGGCGCACGCCGTCCGGCAGCACGATATCGGAGAGCCGGACACCGTCGCCGATCTCCAGCCCCGAAATGTCCACCTCCAGCGATTCCGGAATGCTGTCGGCGCGGCAGACGACCTCCAGGTCGTATTGCGCGACGGCGAGCGAGCCGCCCGCGCGCAGGCCGGCGCACTCGTCCTGCCCCAGCAGGGCGACCGCCACGCGCACAGTCAGTTCCGACGCCGCCGAAACCCGCATGAAATCGACATGCAGGGGGCGGTCTGTGACCGGATGGCGTTGAACCTCCTTCGGGATGACCCGTTCCCGTCCGGCGCCGTCGATCTCCAGATCGAGCAGGGCGGCGGTGAAGCCGCCGCGCCCCATCAGCCAGCGCAGCCGCCGGTCTTCGACCGACACCATCGCCGGCTCCTTGTCGCCGCCATACACGATCGCCGGCACCCGGCCCTCGCGCCGCAGCGCCCGCGCCGGCCCCGTGCCGGCGCCCTGCCGCGGCAAGGCGGCGAGAATGGCGTTTTCGCTCATGATCTTCCGTTCTTTCTGTCTTCTCCGGGCCGGCCTAGTTGAACAGGCTCGATACCGACCGGCTCTGGGTGATCCGCAACACCGCCTCGCCCAGCAGCGGCCCGATGGCAATCTGCCGGATATTCTCCGCATCCTGCATCGCCTGCGTCGCCTCGATGCTGTCCGTCGTCACCAGCATGTCTATCGGCGACGCCGTGACCCGGTCCACCGCCCCGCCCGACAGCACGCCGTGCGAGACATAGGCCGACACGCCGCTCGCCCCCTCCTCCATCAACGCCACCGCGGCGTTGCACAGGGTGCCGGCGCTGTCCACGATATCATCGAATATGACGCAGCGCCGCCCGCCGACCTCGCCGATGATGTTCATCACCTCGGAAACGCCGGCGCGCGGGCGGCGCTTGTCGATGATTGCAAGCTCGCTGTCAAGACGCCTCGCGAGCGCGCGGGCGCGCACGACGCCGCCGACATCGGGCGACACGACAACCGGCGCCTCGTCGTTGAACACCTGCTTCAGGTCGGCGGCGAAGACGGGCGCGGCGAACAGGTTGTCGGTCGGGATGTCGAAGAAGCCCTGGATCTGGCCGGCATGGAGGTCCATGGTCAGCACCCGGTGGGCGCCCGCCGTGGTGATGAGATTGGCGACCAGCTTGGCCGAGATCGGCGTGCGTGAGCCTGTCTTGCGGTCCTGCCGGGCGTAGCCGAAATAGGGGATGACGGCGGTGATCCGGCGCGCCGAGGCCCGTTTCAGCGCGTCGATGGCCACCAGCAATTCCATCAGCGTGTCATTGGCCGGGAAGGAGGTGGACTGGACCAGGAAGACGTCCTCGCCGCGGACATTCTCCTCGATCTCGACGAAGACTTCCTTGTCGGAGAAATTCCTGATGCTGGCGGCGGTCAGCGGTACTTCGAGATAGTCGGCGATCGCCCGGGCGAGCGGTCGATTGCTGTTGCCTGCGATAACCTTCATTCGGACCGCCGCCCCTCTCCCCCCGGAAGGCGCGGAACCTAACAGCGCGTCCCGGCGCTGTAAATGGCGGTTCAAATACGGGTCGAAAGGGCTATGGCGAGCTTCGAGGCGGTGTTTACCGCGCGGTAGAGCAGGCTGTAGGCAGGCGCTTCTTCTGCGCCGGCCGCGAGCGCCGTGTCGCGGTGCTCCAGCTCCTCGGCCCGGAACGCCTCAATGGCCGCCGCCAGTTCCGGCTCCTCGCCCTCCAGCGCTTCGAGCTGGCCTGCATAATGCTCGTCAATGGCTTCCTCCACGGCGACGGTGCAGGCCATGGCCGCGCGCTCTCCCAGGGCTGCGGTGGCGGCGCCGAGCGCGAAGCCGGCGAGGTGCCAGAACGGCTGCAGGACGGTCGGGCGCGCTCGCCGGGCGGCGAGTTCGGCCTTGAAGAAGGCCAGATGCCGCGCCTCCTGCCGCGCCATATGCCTGAGCGCCGGCCCCGCCGGCCCGCGCCCGAGCACGGCAAGCTGGCCCTCATAGATGCGCCGGGCGCCGTATTCGCCTGCATGGTTGACGCGGACCATCGCCTCGATGCGCTCCTTCCGCGTCGGGTCGCCCGGAAGGCGTTTCATGCCGTCTCTCTCCTGCCGGCAGGGACGGCGCGGCGGCAGGCGCCGGCCGCCAGCCCCGCCAGCGCCAGGGAGAGCAGTCCGTTCCATGCGGCCATGGAGAGGCCGAGCAACGACCATGCCGCCTCGTCGCAGCGCGCAGGCGCGGCGTTCAGCAGGCGTTCGCGCAGTTCGGCCGCCGTTTTCGCCGGCGGGCCGCCCTCGCAGGCGGCAAGGCCGGGCCACCATTGCTGCTCGACGCCTGCATGGAAGCCGGCAAGGCCCGCGCCCGCGAGCGCCGCCAGGCCGGCCAGCGCCAGGGCGGTCGCCGCGGCCGGCCCCCGCAGGGCGAGGCAGAGCGCCGCGAGCAGGGCGGTCGCGACATGCGGCCAGCGCTGCCAGATGCAGAGCGGGCAGGGCTCCAGCCCGCCCAGATGCTGGAAGGCGAAGGCCGCGGCCAGCGCCGCAAGGCTGCCGGTCGCCAACGCCGCCGGGTGAAGCAGGAACCGCATTACAGCGCCCTCAACACAAGGAAGCCTGCCGCGAGCAACACCGCGAAGGCGAGGGTCAACGGCCCGAGCCGGCGTTCGATGAACGCCCGGACGGGCGCGCCGAAGCGCCAGAGCAGCGCGGCGGCGATGAAGAAGCGCAGGCCCCTGCCCGATGCCGAGGCGAGGATGAAGGTGGCGAGGTCGGCGCCGGCGACGCCGCTTGCAATGGTGAACACCTTGTAGGGGATGGGCGAGAAGGCGGCCGTGAAGACGATCAGCCCGCCATGCTCGTTATAGAGCGCCTCTGCCTCGGCGAAGGCTTCGCCATAGCCGTAGACGCGGAGCAGCGGCCCGCCCGCGGTCTCGAACAGGAAGGCGCCGGCCCCATAGCCTGCAATGCCGCCCGCGACGGAGGCCGCGGTGGCGATGGCCGCGTAGCGCCAGGCGCGTTCCGGCGCCGCCAGCACCATCGGCAGCAGCAGCGCCTCCACCGGCACGGGAAAGAAGACGCTCTCCGCAAGGGCGACGGCCGCCAGAATCCAGACCGCGCGCGGATGCCCGGCGAGGCGCATGGTTCCGTCATAGAGGCGGCGCAGCATGATACCGGCCCAAATAGCCGCGCCGGCCCGGGCCTGCAATGCGGCGGCGGCGCCGGGCCTGTCCATGCGGATGTCATGATTTGTCATGTTCACCATGCGCCCGGTGCATATGCCCTGTCTGTTTCCGGCATGTCTCCCGGCTCTCCACCTGCCCGGAAGCGAAAGGGCGGCCCCGAAGGAAGCCGCCCTGTCCCGCCCCGGTTTACCACGGCTTCGCCTGCGTCATACCAACGGTCGTTGACCGGAACCGATGGCGGAGAGGGGGCGGAGAGGGGGCGGACAGGGGCCGCCTTCCCCTCCTCATCCTGAGTAGCGGCCGCGCCGGCAGGCCCCGTCCCCCTCCTCATCCTGAGTAGCGGCGTCAGCCGCGTATCGAAGGACCGCTCCGAAAGTGGAAACGCCGTCCCCTTCGACAAGCTCAGGACAGGCTCCTTCGACAGGCTCAGGACAGGCTGCTGACGCGGGCGCTGCTACAGCAGTTCGACCAAAGCGACGATCAGGCCGCCCTGGGCAATCATCGCGCCCACCAGAAATTTCAGAAGGTCGGCCTTGACTGCCCCGATTTCGGCCCTGAGCGCTGCTTCGACCTTGGCGATATCGGCCTTGGTCTCCGCGATGCCGGCCTTGATCTCCGCGATGTCGGTCTTGGTCGCGAGGTTGGTGTTGAGGAGCGCGACATGTTCGTCGGCCAGGGTCTCGGCCTGCTGCTCGGTGAAGCCGCACTCGGTCAGGCGCTTGACGAAGCGGTGAGTGTCGAACGCGATGGCCCCGATCATGACCGGAACATAGGGGGTCCATCCGCGCAAGGCAAGCGCCGCCTCCCCCCTCCTCATCCTGAGTAGCGGCGTCAGCCGCGTATCGAAGGGCTTGTCCTGAGCCTGTCGAAGGGACGATTGCCGCCTCCCCTCGTCCTCATCCTGAGTAGCGGCGTCAGCCGCGTATCGAAGGAGCCTGTCCTGAGCCTGTCGAAGGGAGCCTGTCCTGAGCCTGTCGAAGGACCCCCTCAGAACAGCCTTACGAATTGCAGCTCGCCGCTGGTGCGTTCGTAGTCGTGCAGTTGCGCGTTGCTCTCGCGGCTCTCCTGCACCAGCGAGACGCGCGGGCTGAAGCCCCATAGGGTGAGGGCGCGGTTGTGGGCGGAGAGGCGGAGTGTGCGGGTTTCGTCCTCTCGCGGGGTGTCGGGGTCGGTGATGAAGGGCCACCAGCCGCGGCCGTAGGCGGTCCGGCGCAGGGTTGCGGCTCCGGAGACGGTGAAGCCCCGGCCGAGCGCCCAGCTTGCGCCGAGCGAGGCCCAGCGGCTTTCACTGCGGTCGCGCTTCGACTCCGGGCGTTCCCTGCCGAGGCCGGCGGAGAGGTCGAGGCGCAGGGTCGGCGTCACCACCCAGGAGAGGCCGCCGTGAAGGCCCGTCACCGGCCCGTCCTGCGTCCTGCTGCGGTCGTGGCGGCGTTCATGCCGGGAGAGGCCGCCCTGCGCCGTCACGCGCCGCGTCAGACGCCGCGAGGCCTCGAGGCGCGGCCCGACCTCCCTGTGGACGCCCTTGCCGCCCGACCAGTGGCGGCGCGCGTCCAGCAGCAGGCTCGCCTCGGTGCGCGCGTCGATCAGCCAGCGCGGCCCCGTGTAGCCGGAAAGCGTCATGCGGTCGAACGCCCCGCCCCGGTATTCCCGCCGCGACAGGTCCCCGCCCGCGCGCAGCCGCCATTGCGGGCTGAGCCGATGCTGGTATTCCCCGCCCGTCCACACGGAGAGCCCGATGCCGGACTCTTCCTCGCTCGGATCGTCCAGCGTGAAGGGCAGGACCTGGCCGAGCACCGGGATCATGATGGTGCGCCCGCCGGACGACGCGGTGATATTGCTGTCGGGCGCGAGGCCCATGCCGAAGCGGGCGGACCATTGCTTGCGCGCGCGAATGGCGTTCAGGAAGCGGCGGACATTGGCGGCGACGGGTTTCGGGATGTCGCTGGCCAGCACGGTCTCGAAATGCCGCCTTGCCAGGCTGTCCTCCCGCGCGAGGAAGAAGGCGCGGGCCAGTTCGAGGCGCACACGCACGAGCGCCGGCTGCTCGACAAGGATATTGTGAAAAACGGCAATAGCCTCTGAGCCTCTTGCAGAACCGTCGAGCGGACATGGTTTCTGCGCTGATCTGAGATGATTTCGGTGTAGCTGTTTTCGGTTCCGGGGTCGCCTGGCGGTATTTTGGGTTTGCAACAGCCACAAGTGACCGCGGAGGCGACCC
>JAJECF010000141.1 GCA_022822125.1 Alphaproteobacteria bacterium | reverse complement strand
ATCCCCTGCCACCAGTCTCGTATCCGCGCTCATGGCAAAACTCCTTGCGCGAACCTGTCAGGTGAGGAACCGAGTGCGTCAGTCGCGCACGCTCGGGTCTGTGGGGGGCGGGGCTCGGTAACGACCCCGCCTACCCGGCCGCTGAGCCGCCAGCGCCTGTCCACCAGCGAATGCACGCGCGGCGGGCCGCCGAGGCCGGGATGGGGCCGCTGGTGGTCATATTGGATGAACGCCGCGTCGCGGACAGGGCCGGCAAGCAGGCTCAGGCCCTGCATGCCGTGGAACGGTTCGACCCGCGCCCGTTCCAGGATCGTCGCCGGGATGTCGACGGTCTGCGCCATGTCTGCCCGCCGCTCGCCCGACGGGCCGTCGGGATCGGCCCAGATGAGGGGCACATGCGTGATCTCGCGATAGGGTTCCGCGCCCTTCAGCAGCAGGCCGTGGTCGCCCAGATGGTCGCCATGGTCGCTGGTGAAGGCGACCACCGTCCGCCCGGCCCTGCCGCTCCGCTCCAGCGCGGCCAGCACGCGCGCCACCGCGTCGTCGATCATTTCGATCATGCCGCAGGTGAGCGCCCGCGCTTCCAGCGCCTCGCGGAGCGAGCAGCCGATGCTGTTCATGCCCCGAAGCGCGGCCTCACCCTCCTCACGCTGCCGGTGCAGGGCCGCGACATGGGGCGGCGGCGTCCAGTCGTTACGCTCGAAGGCGGGCGGAACCGGCATGTCCTCGGGGCGGTAAGCATTCCAATAGCGCCCCGGCGGGTTGAAAGGGTGATGCGGGTCCGGGAAGGAGACCATGAGGAAGAACGGCCCGCCGCCCGCCGCCTCGAGCCAGAAGGCCGCCCGCTTGGCGATATAGCTTGTCGAATACAGCTCTTCCGGCAGCGCCGTGCGCACCGCCTGTGGGCAGATATAGTCGTGGGCAAGCTGGTTTGCCGCGCCCTGCAGCCTGTCCGCATCCGGCGCCCGTTCGCTGAGCCAGCGCGCATAGGCGCCGCCGCAGGCGTCCCCATGCCCGGTGACGAGCTCCACATGGTCGAAGCCGTAGAACGGCAACGTCGCGCCGGACGGGGAGGACGGGGCTTCCTGCCCGTAGGCGGGTGCGCGGAAATCGTGTCGGACCGCCTCGGCGAGCGGGCCGCCGGCGCGGTGGAAGCCGGGCCGGCCGGGCCGCGTCGCGCTATAGGCGGGCTGCCCGGAGAAGGTCTGCAGATGGCTCTTGCCGATGAGCGCCGTCCGGTAGCCGGCGTCGCGCAACAGGTCCGCGAATGTCACCGCCTCGGTCGAGAGCGGAATGCCGTTCATGCGCACGCCGTGGAGCGAGGGCATGCGCCCGGTCATCAGGCTCGCCCGGTTGGGCATGCAGACCGGGCTCGCCACATGGCAGTTGTCGAACGCGACGCCCCGCCGGGCGAGCCCGTCGATCGCGGGCGTCCTCAGCAGAGGATGGCCGTAGCAGCCGAGATGGTCGGCGCGCTGCTGGTCGGTCACGAACAGGATGAAATTCGGCCGGTTGTCGCTCATGGCTGCCTTCGTCGATGGCGGAAGATATGGAACGTTACGACAACGAGCGCAGGGCGCCGGGGGAGGACCCGAAACATGTCATGAATTGTCATGATGTGTCATGCGATGTCATGGTCCGCATGCTCAGGGTGCATAGGCGATGTCCGGTTCGGGCATGGGAATGTCCCGTTTTTCGCATGGGCTCTCCCTCCGGTTTCGTTCCGTTTCGCGCTGTATCATCCTATCTCGTCACGGATTTCACGGGATCAAGTCGTTATCAGGAATTATTTCAAGTCAGCGACTATCGACCCCGCCGCCCCGGCCGGAGCGGAGCCAGCCGTGTATCGAACCTCATCCTGAGCCTGTCGAAGGAGCCTGCCCTGAGCCTGTCGAAGGGAGCCTCGTCCCGAGCGCCGGTGCGTCCTTCGATACGCGACCGCCGATGCGGTCGCTACTCAGGATGAGGAAGAGGGGAGGGCGTCCTGGCGCGGGCGCTGCCCGGGGTGAGGAAAAGCGGGCGGCGGCGTTTTGACTGCTGCTCGGAATGAGCGACAAGGGCAGCAGCCGCTCTGCTCTCGTCATCCCGAGTGGCGGTGCAGCCGCGTATCGAGGAACGGTCCCTTTCGACAGGCTCATACCAGCGGCACCGGGTTGAGACTCACAAGCAAATGCCGCCCGGCACCCCCGCCTCTCCTCATCCTGAGTAGCCGACCGGAGAGCCTGTCCTGAGCTTGCCGAAGGGGAGGCGTATCGAAGGATCGTCCCGCCGGTGGCACGTCCCTCGATACGCGGCTGGCGCCGCTACTCGGGATGAGGACAAAGGACCGGGCTACGGTAGGGAGGTGCCGCGCCATCGGTTCCGATCAACGACCGCTGGTATCAGGACAAGTTCTTCTCATCCTGAGTAGCGCCTGCGCAGGCTGGCGCCCCACCTTGCTCACCCTGAGTAGCGCCCGCGTCAGCGGGTGCGTATCGAAGGGCGGTGCGGCCGGGATTCCGCCGGCGCGGTCCTTCGATACGCGGCTGACGCCGCAACTCAGGATGAGGTTCGATACGCGGCTGACGCCGCTGCTCAGGATGAGGAGAAGGAAGGCCGCCTCCCCTTTCCTCCCCCTGAGCAGCGCCCGCGCCGGTCAGGTCGTCGCCGCCTCGCGCTTCGCCGCCTCTTCCGCGACCAGCTCCTTCTTGGAAAGCTTGCCGATCATCGTCTTGGGCAGTTCGTCGCGGAACTCGACATGCTTCGGCTGCTCGTGCCGGCCCAGCTTGTCGGCGAGGAACTCCCTGAGCCCGTCCGCATCCAGCGCCTGGCCCTCGCCGAGTTTGACGAATGCCTTCACCGCCTCGCCCGTATAGTCGTCCGGCACGCCGATGACGGTGACCTCCGCGACCGCGGGGTGGCGGTAGATCGCCTCCTCCACATTGCGCGGGAAGACATTGTAGCCGCTGACCAGCACGAGGTCCTTCTTGCGGTCGATGATGAACAGGTAGCCGTCCTCGTCGAGATGGCCGACATCGCCCGTGCGCAGCCGGCCCTCGACGATGGTCTCGGCCGTCGCGTCCTCCCGGAGCCAATAGCCCTTCATCACCTGCGGGCCGGAGATGCAGATCTCGCCGACCTCGCCTTGCGGCAGCACCTTCTCCGGGTCGTCGATCGCGCAGATATCCACCACGGTGCCCGGCACCGGCACGCCGAGCGAGCCTTCGCGGCTGCCGCCCGGCGTGGTCGGGTTGCAGGTCGCAATCGGAGAGGTTTCGCTGAGGCCGTAGCCCTCCACCAGCGTGCAGCCGGAAAGCTCCTGGAACTTCTCCTGCACCTCGCGCGGCAGCGACGCGCCGCCGGAGAGGCAGAGCTTGATGGAGGAGAGATCGTACTTGCCCGCCGCCACGTCGGGATGCCCGTTAATCGCGATGTAGATCGTCGGCACGGCGGGGAAGAAGGTCGGCCGCTTCTTGTGCACGACCTTGAGCACGTTATCGAGCTCGAAGCGCGGCAGCAGGATCATCTTGGCGCCGATCCGGATGCTGAAATTCACCACCACGGCCATGGCGAAGACGTGGAAGAGCGGCAGCACGCCGATCATCACCTCTTTGCCCTCTTCGGCGCCCGGCATCATCATCGCCCCTTGCGCCACGTTCGCACTGAGGTTGGCGTGGGTCAGCATCGCGCCCTTGGACGTGCCAGTGGTGCCGCCGGTGTACTGCAGCACCGCGATGTCGTCGTCGACCTCGACTTCGATCGGCGTGGGCCGGCCGGGGTTGTCGGTCAGCGCGCGGAAGAACACGTGGCGCGAATCGCGCGGGATTTTGGCGAGCTCGCTGCGCTTGACGAGCGGGAAGAGCAGCTTCTTCAGCCCCGGCAGCATCTCCGCCATGGGGCAGATCACCAGGTGGGTGAGCCGCGTCTGGTCGAGCGCGATGCGGGCCTTGTCGTAGAGGATGGAGAGATCGAGGGTGACCAGGATGTCGGCCTCGGAATCCTCGATCTGGCTCTTGATCTCCTCGATGGCGTAGAGCGGGTTGACGTTGACGACCGTCCCGCCCGCCTTCAGCACGCCGTAGTAGATGGCCACGAAGTTGGTGCAGTTGGGCAGCAGGATGCCGACCTTGGTGCCCTTGCCGACGCCGAGCTTCTGGAAGCCCTCGGCCGCGCGGTTGGCGAGGTCGCCGAGCTCGCGGTAGGTCGTGACCTTGTCCATGAAGTCGATCGCCGGGCGGTCCGCGAACCTGGCGACCGCATCGTCGAGCAGGCGCTGCAGCGGCGCCTTCGGCAGCGGCGCGTTCCAGTCGATCTCGTCCGGGTAGGATTTCTCCCAGGGGTGGGCACCCGCTTGCGCCTCGCCCTCAGCCATGGGCTCCGCTCCTCTTGCCTGGGATTCGCGGCCCCGCTCCGCCCTGTCCGGACGCGGGGGACGCACTCTTGCGCACTATGAAAACCCGGTTTGCCCCCGTCAAGGCGGGAAACCGCGCACGTTTATTCACATCTGCGCCAAGCGTTGACATCGATTGGCCGGTTCCCATTCTGGCGGCATGAGGATCGGCGGCGCGCGATGCTGACCATCGGCAGGGAGCCCGAGACCTGGCTGGTTCGCCGCGTGCTCGAGCAGCGCGCGGCGGAGCGCCCCGATCACCCGGTGATGCACTGGGA
>JAJECF010000010.1 GCA_022822125.1 Alphaproteobacteria bacterium | reverse complement strand
GGGTCGCCTCCGCGGTCACTTGTGGCTGTTGCAAACCCAAAATACCGCCAGGCGACCCCGGAACCGAAAACAGCTACACCGAAATCATCTCAGATCAGCGCAGAAACCATGTCCGCTCGACGGTTCTGCAAGAGGCTCATATCGATATGTTCCAAATGCTGTCATGATCGTTCGTCATAGGGACTCCAAGTCCAGCCTTGTCTTATATGATCGGGAAATCCCCTATCTGCAAATTATCGAGACACAAGCTCTACATTCATACAGCCCGGATTTTCTACAGATCGGCCTTGTCATGCCAATAACCCTTTGCTATACAGGGCTTTCCTGCGAGGAAACGCATCGTTACCCAAGGTGCCTACAATCTGAGTTAGCGTTCAGAGTTGGCACACCAAGCTCTTCCGCGGCGACGCCACCCGGCATCCCGCCTCCACCTTCAGCCTGCCCCTGCATGTCTGGCGCGCCGCTGCCGAGGAGCGCCAGGGCCAGGTCGTGGAGAGCCTCGCCGCCTTCGCCCAGCCTGCGGGGCTGACCGTGCGCAAGGTCTATGAGGGCTTTCGCGGGGAGATACTCGAAGATCTGCGCGCGGCCATGCCGGTCGATATCGTGCTGCTGTCGATGCACGGCGCCATGACCGCGGAAGGTTACGAAGATTGCGAGGGCGACCTCCTGGCTTGCGTCCGCGAGATTGTCGGGCCGGACGTCGTCATTGGCGGCGAGCTCGATCTCCACTGCTCGATTACCCCGAAGATGGTCGAGAACGCTGACGCGCTTGTCGTCTTCAAGGAGTATCCGCATGTCGATGCCGGTGAGCGCGCGGCCGAACTGTTCGACATCTGCCATGCGGCTCACCAGGGCCACGCAAAGCCCGTCATGGCCGTTCACGACTGCCGGATGGTCAGCATGTGGCGCACGCCCGTGGAGCCGGTGCGGAGCCTCGTGGACGAAATGCAGGCGGCAGAGGGCCGGGACGGCATACTGTCGGTTTCCTTCGCGCACGGCTTCCCGTGGCAGGACGTGCCCGAAACCACCGCCAAGATGCTCGTTGTCGCGGATGGCGATGCCGGCCTTGCGGCCGAGACCGCGCAGGCCTTCGGGCGGAAGATCTGGGACCTGCGCGACGAGACCCAGCAGGACATGGCGACGATCGACGAGGCGCTGGACCTGATCGAAGCGGGTCCGGGCCCTGTGGTCGTGGCCGACGTTGCCGACAATGCCGGGGGCGGCGCGCCTTCGGACTCGACCTTCCTGCTGGCCCGCGCGCTTGAACGCGGCGCGACCGGGCTGCTTTCCGGCTATTACTGGGACCCGGTCGCGGTGCGCTTCTGCGAGGAAGCGGGCGAGGGCGCCACGCTCAGGCTCCGCATCGGCGGCAAATGCGGGCCGGACTCCGGCTGGCCCGTGGACCTGACGGTGACGGTGAACCGCATTCTGGAAGGCGCCTCGCAGAGCTTCGGCGACGCCACCATGGGCATGGGCACGGCGGTCTGGCTCTCCTCGGAGGCCGGCATCGACCTCATTCTCAACTCGGCCCGCACGCAGGTCTTCCACCCCAATGGAATGACCCAGCTCGGCATCGACCCGGCGCGCTACAAGGGCATCGCCGTCAAATCGACCCAGCATTTCTACGCCGGCTTCGCGCCCATCGCCTCGCGGATCGCCTATATCGCCGGCGAAGGCGCCATCCCGCCCGACTTCGCGACCATCGCCTATGAGCGCTTCGACGCCCCCTACTGGCCGCGGGTCGAAAATCCCTGGGAGGAGTGAAGGGTGGTGCCGCGCGAGAGATTCGAACTCCCGACCGGCCGATTACAAATCGGCTGCTCTACCGACTGAGCTAGCGCGGCATCGGGCCTATTCTACCCGCTCGCCGCTGGCGGCGAAACGGCCCGCGGCCGGGGCGAAGCTGCGACGGTAGCGGCCGGGTGTGGTGCCGACCAGGCGGCGGAAATGGTAGCGGAAGGTTTCGACGGAGCCGAACCCCGCCTCGGCGGCGATTCGTTCTATGGAGAGGTCCGTCGTTTCCGCGAGCACGCGCGCGCGGGCGACGCGCTCGCGGATAAGCCACTCGCCGGGCGTCGTCCCGAGCGTCTCGCGGAAGCGCCGCTGGAAGGCGCGCAGGCTCATGCCGGCCCGGCGCGCGAGGTCGGTTACGGTCAACGGTTCGTCGAGATGGGCCGGCAGCCAGTCGAGCAGGGCGGCCAGCCGGCCGTTCCCGGCCCCGCGCTCGATCGGCGCCGCCACGAATTGCTGCTGGCCGCCGTCCCGGTGCGGGGCCAGCACCAGCCGGCGGGCGACACCATTCGCGACCGTCGCGCCGTGGTCCCGGCGGACGATATGGAGGCAGAGGTCGAGGCCGGCCGCGCTGCCGGCCGATGTCAGCACCGGGCCTTCGTCCACATACAGCACATCCGCATCCACCCGGATGTCCGGGTAGCGCCGGGCCAGCAGTTCCGCATAGCGCCAATGGGTGGTGGCGCGCCTGCCGTCGAGCACGCCGGCGGCCGCCAGCACGAAGACGCCGGAACAGATGGAAACCAGCCGGCCGCCGCGTTCCGGGACGCGCCTCAGAGCCTCCAGAAGGGGCCGGGGCACAGGCGCGTCCGCAGCCCGCCAGCCCGGCACGACAACGGTGTCGGCGCGCTCGATCAGGTCGAGGTCGTATGGCGCTTCGACGACAAGCCCGCCGGCAGCACGGAGCGGGCCGGGCTCGGCGGCGCAGACATCGAAGCGATACCAGGGGCGGTCCAGCTCCGGCCGGGGCAGACCGAAGATTTCGTAGGTGCAACCGAATTCGAAGGTGCAGAGACCGTCATAGGCCAGCGCGACGACATGCGAGTGGGGCGGATGATCCGGCACAATGGCGCAATCTTACCGAAAATGGGCGAAAGCGCCACAGGACTGTTCCCGGACCGCGCTCATCATGGACGCCGACCCGATATTCAAAGGACCGCCCGATGCTCCGGCTTTACGACAACTGCGCCTCCGGCAATGGATACAAGCCGCGCCTGCTGCTCGTCCATCTGGGCCGGGCCTTCGAGCGTATCGAGATCGATATCGACAAAGGCGAATCCCGCACGCCCGCCTTCCTGGAGAAGAACCCCAACGGGCGCATTCCGGTGCTGGAGCTTGAGGACGGAACCTGCCTCGCGGAGTCGAACGCCATCCTGTTCTATCTGGCGGAGGGCTCGCGCTTCCTTCCTTCGGACCGGCTCGCGCGCGCGCAGACGCTGCAATGGATGTTTTTCGAGCAATACAGCCACGAGCCCTTTATCGCGGTTGTCCGCCACTGGCTTCATCTCGGCGACCTGTCGGACTTGCAGCGCGCACAGCTTCCGGCCAAACGGCAGGGTGGGCATGCCGCGCTCGCCGTGATGGAGGGGCATCTCGGCAGGGCGGACTGGTTCGGCGGCGGGGGCATGACCGTCGCCGACATCGCGCTCTACGCCTATACGCATGTGGCCGGAGAGGGGGGCTTCGACCTCGACGCCTATCCGGCCGTCCGTGCCTGGCTCGACCGGGTGGCGGCGGAGCCGGGGCATGTTCCGATGGCTATCGAGGAGGTATGCTGAGCGCCGGTCCGAGAGAAGCCTGAAGGAACAACGGGCGATGACGAATGACAAGGCGCCGGCCGCCATTGCGGCTGCGGATGTGCCGCCCCGCACGAAGCCCTCCAACTATCCGGAGCCCTTCGCCAGCCGCATGGCGCGGCGCCGGAAGCAGGCGCTCGGGGATTTCTTCGGCCTCACGAATTTCGGCGTGAACCTGACGACGATCGCGCCGGGCGGCGAGTCGGCGCTGATGCACACGCATAGCAGGCAGGACGAGCTGGTCTATGTGCTGGAGGGCGAGGCGGTGCTGGCGACGCCGTCCGGCGAAACGCGGCTTTCCGCCGGCATGTGCGCCGGGTTCCCGGCCCGGGGCGAGGCGCACCATATCCTCAACCGCAGCGACCGGGACCTGGTGATCCTCGAAATCGGCGACCGGCCGGAAGGCGACGAGGGCAGCTATCCGCAGGACGACATCCAGGCCGTGATGGGCGCGGACGGCAAATGGCGCTTCACCCGCAAGGACGGCACGCCTTATACCGGCGGTCGTTGATCGGAACCGATGGCGCGGCGCCTCCCTGCCGTAGCCCGGTCCTTTGTCCTCATCCCGAGTAGCGACGTCAGCCGCGTATCGAGGGGCGGGGCCGTCCCCTTCGACAGGCTCAGGACAGGCTTTCGATACGCGCCTGCTGACGCAGCCGCTACTCAGGATGAGGTTCGATACGCGCCCGCAGGCGGGCGCTACTCAGGATGAGGAGAGGCGGGGGCGCCGGGCGGCATTTGCCCGTGAGTTTCGACCCGGTGCCGCTGGTATTGCTGAAAGAGGCCGGGCCGTCCGTCATCCCGAGCGGACGGCGATGGCCTCGATCTCGACCTTGAGCTCCGGCATGGCGAGCGCGCTCACCTCGACCAGGGTCGAGACGGGGAAATCGCCCGCGAAGAATTCCCGCCGGGCGCGCCACACCTCCTCGCGCCGCGCGATGTCGGTGACATAGATCACCACCTTGACGACATCGGCCATCGACGCGCCGGCGGCCTCCAGCAGCTTCGCGATCTTGTCGAAAATCGCCCGCGCCTGCCCGTATTCGTCATCGGCCAGGATCTCCGCGCCGTTGCGCGCCGTCATGCCGGCGACGAAAATCTGGTTGCCGGCGACCAGGCAGTTCGACCAGGTCTCCGGCGGCGGCTCCGGCACTTCGGGATGGGTGACGCGCATGGCCGCCATGGCACTCTCCTCCGTCAGGCTTTGACGATCCGCGCCCGGCGCGGGCGGTCATCGTAAACATTGCGGGTATCCACGACCAGCGCCGCCGCCGCCGCCAGCGCCTCCCAATCGACCGCATCATGGTCCGTCACCGCGATGGCGGCGTCGAACCCGGCAAGCGCCTCCGGCGACCCGTCGATGGACGGCGCGCCGGCGAGGCCGGGATGGGCGCGGGTCGCCGGAAGCGCCGGCACATGGGGGTCGAGATAGGCCACCTCGGCCCCGCGGCCGGCAAGCAGCGCCCAGAGGCGCAGCGCCGGGCTCTCGCGCGTGTCGTCGATATTCTTCTTATAGGCGACGCCGGCCAGCAGGATGCGGCGGCCGGCAAGCGGCAGAGGGGCGAGCGCCTCTTCCAGCCGGGCGACCACGCGCTCCGGCATTTCGGCGTTGATCTCGCCGGCAAGCTCGATGAAGCGGCTCGGCAGGCCGACGCCGCGCGCCTTCCAGGCGAGGTAGAACGGGTCGATGGGAATGCAGTGCCCGCCCCAGCCGGGGCCGGGCCAGAAGGGCATGTAGCCGAAGGGCTTGGTGGCGGCGGCCTCGACGACTTCCCAGACATCCACCCCCATCGCCGCATAGATGCCCTTGAGTTCGTTCACGAGCGCAATGTTGACGGCGCGAAAGACATTCTCGGTGAGCTTCGCCGCCTCCGCCGCCGCCGGCGAGGACACGGCATGCACTGTCGGAGCCACGGCTTCGTAGAGCGCGCGCGCGAGCGCCAGCGCGTCCGGGCCGTCCGCGCCCACCACGCGCGGAATGCGCCGCTCCCCGCTGCCGGGGGACTCGCGCTCCGGCGCATAGGCGAGAAAGAAATCGCGGCCGCTGCAAAGCCCGCCGGCCTCCAGGATCGGCTTGACGACCTCTTCCGTCGTGCCGGGCCAGGTGGTCGATTCGAGCACGACAAGCTGCCCCGGCCGGAGCGCGGCGGCGACGGCGCGGGCGCTCGCCTCGACGAAACGCAGATCCGGCTCGCGGCCCGCCCCGAGCGGCGTCGGCACGCAGATGGCGATGGCGTCGGCGTCGCAGAGGCGGGCGAAATCGCCGGTCGCCTCGAAGCGCCCGCTTGCGGCCATCGCCGCAACCTCGCTGTCGGCGACGTCCATGATGTAGGAGCGACCGGCCGCCAGCAGCGGCGGCTTTTCCGGGTCGGTGTCGAATCCGGTCACCGGAAAGCCCGCCTCGTGGAAGGCGCGCGCCAGCGGCAGCCCGACATAGCCGAGCCCGATGACGCCGATGCGCGCCCGTCGGCCTTGCAGGCCGCCCAGCAGGGAGTCGCGCCGCGCCGCGCCCGTTCCCGACAGTCCTTCGTCCATGAAAACCCGCTTCTTCTTCCGCGCCGACCCTCGTCCCCGCCGGCTTTCCCGTCAAGCCGGCGGCGGCCCTTCGATACGCGCCTGCTGACGCAGCCGCTACTCAGGATGAGGAGGGGGAGAGGCGCCTGCCGACGCAGCCGCTACTCAGGATGAGGAGGGGGAGAGGCGCCTGCTGACGCAGCCGCTGCTCGGGACGAGGCAGGGGCGGGCCGTCTTCCCCTCATCATCCCGGGTAACGGCCTCGCCGCCTGTTCCCCCCCTCTCCTCATCCTGAGTAGCCGACCGGAGAGCCTGTCCTGAGCTTGCCGAAGGGGAGGCGTATCGAAGGAGCCTGTCCTGAGCCTGTCGAAGGGAGCCTGTCCCGAGCGTCGGTGCATCCTTCGATACGCGCCTGCTGGCGCAGTCGCTACTCAGGATGAGGAGGGGAAAGGGCCTGCTGGCGCGGTCGCTACTCAGGATGAGGGGGAGGGCCCGCTGGCGCGGTCGCTACTCAGGATGAGGAGGGGAAAGGGCCCGCTGGCGCGGTCGGCTACTCAGGATGAGGAGAGGCGGGGACGCCAGGCGGCATTACCCCGGCCAGAGCGCCGTCGGGTCCCGCCAGCGGGCGCGGGGATGGGCGGCTATGAAACGCGCAAGGTCGCGAAAGAACGCGAAGCTCCGCGCGTCGGCGACGAGATGGTGCGAGAGGATGCCCGTCGGCTCGCCCCGATCCGCTTCCCCCATGCGCCGGGCGCGGAGATGGGCGGCGATGTCGTCCAGCACCCCGGCTGCGCCGCGAAAGCCGCGATACGTGCGCCATGCCACCGGATCGACATGGGCGTTGGTCTCGAAGGCGCTCCGGCGCGGGCGGAAAACCGAGAGGCCCCGCCAGCCGGCCGCCGGCAGCCGCGCCGCCAGCGCCGGGTCGATCCGGTTCCAGGGCGGGGCGAGCACCGGCAGGAAGCGCGCGCCGTAAAGCGCCTGCAGCCGCTGGCGGCCGGCTTCGAGCTCGGCCAGCATCGCCTCGCGGGGGCGGTGGGGGCCGAATTCCGCCTTCTTCTCCGCCCGCCCGGCATGGTTCCGGTGCCGCCAGCCATGCTGGAGGATGGCGCCCGGCAGGCCGCCTTCCGCCCCGGCGGGAACGACCGCGAGCGCGAAGGGAACGCCCTCCAGCGCCTCGACCAGCCGCTCCAGCGCCGGCGTCCAGGCCTCGGCATCGTCATCGCGCCACCAGAAGCCGGCGGGCTCCGTCCAGAGGTCGAGCTCGTCGGCCAGCGCCCGCCAGGGATCAGCGGCCATCGAGGCCCTGCAGCAGCCGGACCGTCGCCGGGACGCCGCCCATGTCGATGCCGGCGGCCGAAAGCGGCGGGCCGGCCAGCGCCCGGTCTATGGCCGCCGCCAGGCTTTGCGGCGACAGTTCATCCTCGGCCACGACCTGCAGGGCGCCGCGTCGGGCGAGCGCATGGGCGCGCAGGGTCTGTTCGCTCTCATGCCCGCCCGCATAGGGGGCGACGACGGCGCGCAGCCCCGCCGCCAGCACTTCCATAACCGTGTTGTAGCCGCCCTGGGAGACCGAGAGATGCGCGCGGGCGAGCAGCGCCTGGAAGTCGGGCCGGGCCCGCTCCACGACAACGCCGTCGGGCGCGGCCTGCGCCAGATCGGAGAACACGGCGTCCGGCAGCCCTTCGCCGACAAGGAGCCGCCAGCGCCGGAAGCGGGCGGCGGACAGCGGCCGGGCGGCGAGCGCGGCGCGCAGCAGCGGCTCGCCCACCGCCCCGCCGCCGGCCGAGACCAGCACCTCATCCTCTCCATCGCCGGAAGAAGGCGGGGCTTCCGGACGGTCCACCGCATAGCCGGTGTAGCGCACCAGCGGCGCAATCTCGCCGAGGCCGGGAAAGGTGACGTCGAAGGGCACGAATTCCGGGTCTCCGTGGACGAGCACAAGGTCGTACCAGCGCCCGACCCGCTCGATCATCTCGCCGATGCGTTCTGGCTTGTCCGGCTCCACCAGAATGTCACGGACCGAGGAGACGACCTTGCAGCCATCGGTCCTCGCCCGCGCGAGCAGCGGCTCCAGCTCGAAGCGCAATTGCCGCCGGCCGAAGGGAAACAGCTCCGTCACCAGCGCATCCGGCTGCGCGCCCTCATACGCCTCGAGCAAGGCGGCGCGCCGCCTGTCGCGCCAGGCTTCGTCTATCGGGCGGTCGCGCTCGTCCACGAGCTTCCTGAAATAGCGGTCCGCGGCACGCACCGGCGGAAGCTGCAACAGCCTCGCGCCTCCGGGGTCCGCGCCCGGCACCGGCAGGCCGCCGGAGGCGACGACGGTTTCGATGCCGGCCGCGGCCGTGGCCTTCGCGAGCGACAGCGTGCGGCGCAGATGGCCGATGCCGAGCAGATGCTGGACCCAGAAGAAGACCTTCACCGGAATGCCTGCACATCGAGGCTGCGAAGCCGCGGCCGCCCGCTCCCCCGGATTTCGAACAGATGCGCCGCCGGCGAAGAAAGCGCGCGCGGCGGGCGCTCCCGCATGTCCCATCCGGCGGCAGCGGCGTAAAGCGCGCGCAACACGCCGCGATGCGCGACCGCGACCGTCGGCCGGCCACGGCGCGCTATCCCGGCAAGCCAGGGGGCGAGGCGGCGCTGCACCATGCGCGGACTCTCGCCGCCGGGCGGGCGGAAATCGAGGCCGCGCGCCTCGTTCGCCGCCATGGCGGGCCCGAGTTCGGCGCGGAGCTCCGCCAGCCGCCGGCCTTCCCAGTCGCCCCAGTCCATCTCGATGAGCGCCGGCGCGACCGGAACCGCGCCGCCGGCCAGCATCGCCGCCGTGCGCCGCGCCCGGCCGAGCGGGCTCGCCGCCCAGTCGAAGGCGGAGAAGGCCGGCGGCAGCGCCCAGCCCGCAACCTCCGCCACGCCCTCGGCGTCGAGGGGAATGTCGCGCCGCCCCTGAAGGCGGCGCGCGCGGTTCCAGGGCGTCGGCCCGTGCCGGATGACGGCGAGGAGCGTCACGCCAGCGCCGCCGCCGCCCGGGCGAGGTCGTGGCGCGCCAGCACGCGCGCGCGGGCCGCCCGGCCCATGGCGCGGCGCCGGGCGGGGTCCGTCAGCAGCGCGCGCAGGCATGCGGCGAAAGCGGCGGCGTCACCCGCCGGCGCCAGCAGCCCGGTCTCGCCATGCGCCACCACCGCCGGCACGCCGTCGGTCTCGGCCGCCACGACCGGCAGGCCGGCCGCCGCGGCTTCCAGCATGGCCATGCCGATGGCCTCGCGCTCCGCCGGCCAGACGAAGAGGTCCGCTTCCGCCAGGATCGCCGGTAACTCCTCCTCGCTGCGCCCGCCGAGCCAGCAGGTCCGGTCCGCCGGCAGCGCCGCCTCGACCTGTTTCCGCGCCGGCCCGTCGCCCACCACGAGCAACCGCCAGGGCAGGTCGTCCAGCGCCGCCAGCGTCGCGCCCAGCCGCCGGTAGGAGGCGAGCTTGTCGCCTTCGCGCATCATTGCGACGGTCGCCAGCACGGGCGGGTCGCCCCGGCAGGACGCCGCCCGCCAGGCCGAAGCGTCGAGGAACGGCGCCAGGTCGATGAGCCGGTCCGGCGCAACGAGCGGCGCGAGGCAGGCGCGGTCATTGGGGTTGAGGCAGAAGAGGCGGTCGGCGCGGGCGATCGCCTCCCCGACCGCGCGGTGCCCGATATCCCAGGGGCCGCCGGCGCGCTTCGGCGCATGGGAGGCCTCCGCCACCCAGTAAGCCGCGCCGCGCGCCGCGGCGAGGCGGGGCCCCAGCCAGTCCGGCGCCTTGTAGTAGAGGTGGTAGGTGAACCAGGCGTCGAAGGCCGGCAGGCGCGCTTCCAGACGCGCGGCGAGCCTGGCGCCGAGCGCTTGCAGGCGCTGTTGCCGGCCGGGATCGCCCCGCTTGTCCAGCGGACGGAAGCGCGAGGCGAGGAAGGGTTCGTGGCCGGCGGCCCGCAGCGCGCGCAGGAAGAGCCGCGCGATCCGCCTTTCGCCCGAAGGCACGGGATGGTCGGGCGGCTTCAGCGGCGCATAGAACGCAATTCGCATGATCCGAAGCGCTCGGCCAGACGGTCGACGCCGGCCTCGAAGGAAAAGGCCGTGCGGAGGCGCGCAAGGGCCGCCCGGCCCATGGCGGCCCTCTCCGCCGGATTGCGGATAAGCGCCGCGAGCGCCGCGGCGAGCGCCTGCGGGTCCTCCGGCTCGACCAGCAGGCCGGTCTCCCCGGCGCGCACGAATTCGGGCACGGCCGAGACCCGCGTCGAGACGGCCGGCAGGCCTTGCGACGCCGCCTCCATCAGCACATTGGGCAGGCCGTCGCGGTCGCCGTCGGGGGCGATCCGGCAGGCAAGCGCGAACAGGTCCGCCTTGCGAAGCTCCTCCACGACCCTGTCCTGCGGCTGCGCGCCGAGGAACCGGACCGGCAGGCCCGCCGCCGCGCGCGCCAGCGGCCCGGCGAGCTTGCCGCCGCCGATATGGACGAAGCGCCAGTGCAGGTCCGGCGGCAGCAGGCTGAGCGCCGCGAACAGGACGTCGTAGCCCTTCTTCTCCACCGCGCGGCCGACCGATGCGATGACCACGGGCCGGGCCGGGTCGCTGCCGTCGGGCGCGTCGCGCTCCGGCGGTGGCGGGAAGCGGCCGAGATCGAGGCCGTGATAGACGAGCGTCACCCGGTCCGGCCGGGGCGCAAGCGCCGCCAGATGCTCCGCGCCCGCCGCCGTGCAGGTCACGAGCCATTCGCATGCGGCGAGCTTTTCGCGCGTCTCCCATTCGGGCGTCGTCCATATGTCCTTGGCATGGGCCGAGCAGGACCAGGGCAGGCCGGTCATCAGGCTGGCATAGCGGGCGACCGAGGCGGGCGTGTGCAGGAAATGGACATGGAGGCGCTCGACATCCTCCGGCAATTCCGCGGCCAGCACGGCGGCCTGGGCGAAGCGCCGCCCCCGGTTTGGCGTCGGGTCGCGCCGCCAGTCCCGCAGCCATGCGGCGCGTGCGGCGCCGTAGCCCGGCAGACGGCGCGCGCGCCGCCACCCCCGCCAGACCCGGAGCGGCTCATCGCGGACATATTCCGGCAGATAGTGGACCGGGGCCGCGATCTGCTCATGCAGCGGGTGGCGGGCCGGATCGGTCGGATGGCGCAGCGAAACGATGCGCTGAGCGACGCCGCGCGCTTCCAGGCCCAGGATTTCCTGCGCGATGAAGGTTTCGGAGAGGCGCGGATAGCCTTTGAGGACGACCGCGACGGTCAAGGCCGCACGAGCCTGAGCGATGCGCCCGCCGGCCGCTCCAGCGCCCGGTCCGTAAGCCGCGCAATGCTTTCCACGCCGTCCAGCAGGCCCGGCACGACCACCTCGGACGGCCGGTTCTGCTGGGCGAGGCCGCGGATGGCGCTTGCCATGGCGCGGGCGTCGGCCAGATAGTCCGGGTCGAGCATCCGCACGAGGCCGAGGCTCTGCGCGCGTTCGGCGCGGATGCGCTGCTCCAGCCGGGGCCGGGTGCGCGGCACGATCACGGCCGGCTTGTCGAGCGAGAGTATCTCGCAAAAGGTGTTGTAGCCGCCCATGGCGACCACGCCGGCGGCGCGCTCCATCAGGGCTTCCAGATGCGCGTCGAACACGAGCGTCGAGACCTTCGGCAGCGCCGCCGCCCGCCGGCGGAACTCCGCCTGGCGCTCGGAGGGCATGAAGGGCCCGAACACCAGCACGGCCCGCCACGGCATCGGCCCGGCATGTTCGTAGGCCCGCAGCACCCAGTCGATCAGCTCGTCGCCGTCGCCGCCGCCGCCGGCCGTCACCAGCACGAAGGGCTCGTCCGCGGCGCGCTCGGCCTCCGGCGAGAGCGGCGCATCGGGCACGCCGCGCGGCAGATATCCGGTATAGACCGCCTTGCGCTGCACCTGCTCCGGCAGGCCGAGCCCGTCCAGCGGGTCGCAGATCTGCGGCAGGCCGTAGATCCAGATCTCGTCATAGAGCCGGGAGAGCGCCGGGGCGACATTCTTGCGCTCCCATTCCGGCGCCAGCATTTCCGGCTCGTCCATGACGTCGCGCAGGCCGAGTATGAGGCGCGCGCCGCGCTTGCGCAGGATTTCCAGCGTCTCCGCCACCTCGCCGCGCAGGCCGAGCGGCTCCTTGTCCACGAGAAACAGGTCAGGATCGAAGATTTCCGCCGTGTGGCGGATGATCGAGGCGCGCATCGCCAGCGTCTCTTCCGGCGCCATGTTCAGGTTGAGCGGCGTGTAGTCGCCGTTGCGCAGCTTGATCATGCCCGGCACGCGCACGAAATCGACCCGCGTGCGGAAATCGAAGCTGCCGATGATCGGCGAGCCGGAGAGGATCAGCACCGAAAGATCGCGGCGCCGGCCGACCAGCGCATGCGCGATCGTCCGGCAGCGGCGCAGATGGCCGAGCCCGAAGCTGTCATGGCTGTAGATGAGGATACGCTTGCCCCGCATGGCCCCGACTATCGCATATCTCCCGTTCGGCGCGAAAGCGCGCCCGGCCGCCTTCTGGCGGCGCCTTGCCGACATGTCGTGCCGCAACTCCGGACTTTCAATTGCGTCCTATAGGCCCATGATGCGGGCTCGGTCGAGGCGCGGGGGCCAGCCGGCATGGAAAAGACGATCTACGGCTTCGTGTTCCGCCACAGCCTGCCGCAGCAGCTCGTCCTGCTTGCGCTCACGGCGGCGTCTTTCCCGGTGCTTTACGCCTCGCTCGAACTGCCCAAGCGGATCATCAACGACGCCATAGGCGGCGAGGGCTTTCCCCGGTCCGTGTTCGGGACGGAGCTGGGGCAGATCGAATATCTGATGGTGCTGAGCTGCGCCTTTCTGGCGCTCGTGCTGCTGAACGGCGCCTTCAAATTCGTCATCAATACCGGCAAGGGCCGGCTCGGCGAACGCCTGCTGCGCCGGCTGCGCTACCAGCTCTATTCGCGCCTGCTGCGCTTCCCGCTGCCGGTCTTCAAGCGCATGGGCCAGGGCGAGATCATCCCGATGGTGACGCAGGAGGTGGAGCCCCTCGGGGGCTTCATGGGCGACGCGCTCGCCCAGCCGGCCTACCAGCTCGGCATACTGGTCACGATCGGCTCCTTCATGCTGATCCAGGAGCCCGTTCTGGGCCTCGCCGCGCTCGCGCTCTACCCCTTCCAGATGTATGTGATTCCGAAGCTGCAACGGAAGGTGACGGCGCTCAGCAAGCAGCGCGTGCAGCATGTGCGGCGGCTGTCGGAGCGGATCGGCGAATCGATCTCCGCCATGGAGGCTGTCCATGCCGATGACGGCTCCAACCGCCTGCGCGCCGATATCGCCAACCGCCTGGGCGGCATATACGACATCCGTTACGAGATCTTCCGCCGCAAGTTCTTCATCAAATTCCTCAATAATTTCCTGGCGCAGCTGACGCCCTTCTTCTTCTACTCCATCGGCGGCTACCTGATTATCGAGGGGCGCCTCAGCTTCGGCGCCATGGTGGCCGTGCTGGCCGCATACAAGGACATGTCCGCGCCCTGGAAGGAGCTGCTCGCCTATTACCAGCAGCAGGCCGACTCGCGCATCAAATACGAGCAGGTCGTCCGGCAGTTCGACCCGCCCGGCATGATCGAGGAGCGGCTCCAGGCGGAGGAGCCGGAGGCGCTGCCGGCGTTCGGCCCCGGAAGCCGGCTCGCCTTCGAGAACGCCGCCTATGCCGAGGACGAGATTTCCCAGCCCGTGCGCGGCGCGACCTTCTCCCTCGGCCTCGACGAGCATGTCGCCATTGTCGGCCCGAGCGGCGGCGGCAAGGAGGAACTCGGCCTGCTCGCGGCCCGGCTTGCGGTCGTCACCGGCGGGCGGGCGCATCTCGACGGCGCGTCGCTCGCCGATCTGCCCCAGGCGGCGTTCGGGCGCCGGGCGGCCTATGTCGGGCCGAGCGCCAGCCTCTTCAATGCGAGCGTGCGCGAAAACCTGCTGTTCGGCCTGCGCCACCGGCCGCTCCGCCCGGCCGCGCCCGGCGGGGACGCCGGCCGCGAGGCCCGGCGGGCGGAGGCCCGGCGGACCGGCAACAGCGACGCCGACCCGGACGCCGACTGGGTGGATTACGAGGCCGCCGGCGCGGCGCCGGGCGCGGAGATGGCGCGGCGCATGGTGGAGGTGCTGACGGCCGTCGGGCTCGATGACGACCTCTATGCGCTCGGCCTGCGCGGCGCGGTGGACCCGGACGCCCATCCCGGCCTTGCCGAGCGCGTGCTGGAGGCCCGCGCCGCGCTCCGCTCGCGCCTCGACGCGCCGGGGGCCGCCGCGCCCATCGAACCCTTCGACGCCGACGCCTACAACGTCAACGCCACGCTGGCGGAGAACCTCCTGTTCGGCGCGCCCATCGGCCCGGCCTTCGCGGTGGAGAACCTGGCGGGCCACGCCTTTGTGCGCAGCGTGCTGGCCGACGCCGGCCTGCTGGAGCGGCTGGAGGGCATCGGCCTCCAGGCGGCGAAAATCATGGTGGAGCTGTTCGCCGACATCGACCCCGGCCACGAGCTCTTCCAGCAGTTCAGCTTCATCGACGCCGACGACCTGCCCGACTTCCGCGCCATCGCCGCGCGCGCCGACCGGCTGGGGCTGGAGGGGCTGGAGGGGGAGGAGCGCGAGCGGCTGCTCGGCCTGCCCTTCCTGCTGATCCCGGAGCGCCACCGCCTCGGCCTTATCGACGACGGCATCCGCCGCGACCTGCTCACGGCGCGCCGCCTCTTCCGCGAGCGCCTGCCGGAGGCCGACCGCGCCTCGGTCGAGTTCTTCGAGGCGGACCGCTACGCGGCGCGCGCGAGCCTCCAGGACAACATCCTCTTCGGGCGCCTCCGCCACGGCCAGGCGCATGGCGCGGCGCGGGTGAGCGCGCTGCTCGGCGAGGTCGTGGACGAGGTGGGCCTGCGCGATGCGGTGATGGAGGCGGGGCTCGCCTTCGAGGTCGGCATCGGCGGCAGCCGCCTCACCCAGACCCAGCGCCAGAAGCTCGCCTTCGCCCGCGCGCTGCTCAAGCGCCCGGCGCTCCTGGTGGTCAACATGGCGACCGCCGGCATCGAGCGCGTGGCGCGCCGGATGCTTTTCCTCGCGGCCCGCACGGCGATGGAGGGGCGCGGCATCGTCTGGGTGCTGGAATCGCCGGAGCTGGCGGAGGGCTTCCCGCGCACCGTCGTCGTTGAGGACGGGCGCACGGTCGAGGACGGCGCCTGGGAGAAGTTGAAGGAAGCCGGCGGCCCGCTCGCCCGGCTCCTGCGGCAGTCATGAGGAGGAACGGACCATGGCGCTGAACGAAGAAGTCGAGGCGCTCCGCGCCATCCCGCTGTTCCAGCGCATCGAGGCGTCGAAGCTGCGCCTGCTCGCCTTCACCAGCGAGCGTGTGCGCTTCGAGCCGGGCGACCTGGTGGTGCGGGAGGGCGATATCGGCGACGCCGCCTATATCGTGCTGGAGGGCGCGGCCGAGGTGCTGGTGGACACGCCGCAGGGCCCGCTCAAGGTGGCCGATCTCGGCAGGAACGACATTGTCGGCGAGATCGCGATCCTGATCGACGTGCCGAGGACCGCCACAGTGCGCACGACGGAAGCGATGACGGCGCTGCGCATCTCCAAGGAGCTGTTCTTCCGCCTGGTGGCGGAGTTCCCGCAAATGGCGGTCGAGATCATGCGCGAGCTCGCCCAGCGCCTCGACCGCACGACGGCGGACCTCCGCGAAGCGCGCGCAAAGCTGGCCGCGGGGTGAGCGGGGGGACGCGTGGACCGGAACCCGCATAGATCGCCGGACGGCCCTTCCCCCGCCGGCCCCAAACCGTCGCCCCGCCTTCGCGGGGGCGGACGGGGCGCGGCGGCCGGAGGGGTGCGGACCGCCCGGGCATGACGCGGCTCGACAGCGCCATCCGCCGCCTCATGGCGCAGCGCGCCTGCCTCGACCGGGCGGCGGAACTGGTGCGCGGCCTGCCCGGCCCGGTGCTGGAGCTGGGCCTCGGCAACGGGCGCAGCTACGACCATCTCCGCGCCCGCCTGCCCGATAGGGACATCTTCGTGTTCGAGCGCCGGCCCGCCGCCCATCCGGACTGCACGCCGCCCCAAGACCGCCTCATTATCGGCGACTTCCTCGACACGCTCCCGCATGTCCGCCTGCCCGCCCCCGCAGCCCTCGTCCACGCCGACATCGGCACCGGCGACAAGGCCGCCTCGCTGGCGCTCGCCGCAGCCCTCGCCCCCTTCCTCCCCCGCGTGACAACCCCCGGCGCCATCCTCGCCAGCGACCAGCCCATGCCGCTCCCCGGCTGGACGGAAGAGCCGCTGCCGGAGGGGGTGGCGCCGGGCCGGTATCGGCTGTATCGGCGGGCGGCAGGGGGCTGAGCGGGCGGCCTTTCTCCCCCTCCGCTTGCGAGGGAGTAAGGGGCCGGCGGTCGCGGATCGAGGAGGAGCGCGCCCGCGTGTTCCGCATCCTGAAGCGGCGCCCGGCCATCACCGTCCCGGCCTTGCAGCGGGCGCTCGCCGCCAGGGGCCTCACCGTCGGCGACGCCGCGGTGAAACGCTTCCTGAAACGCCACGGCCTGCAACGCCGGCAGCGCCTCGCGGGGCGGCAGGGCTGACACTCGACTCCGCTCGATAGTCCGGGACGGCGGGGCAAGCCCCCGCTTCAAGCGTCGCTTATGATGTGCTAGGCGCAGGACAGCCCGAAACCGCCGCAGCGGCGGAACGGAGAAGCGGACGCAGTATGAGCAACGGCGACCTGAACTGGATCGCGAACTATATCTGGGGCATCGCGGACGATGTGCTGCGCGACCTCTATGTGCGCGGCAAATACCGCGACGTGATCCTGCCGATGACGGTGCTGCGCCGGCTGGATGCGGTGCTGGAGGACGGCAAGAAGGCCGTTCTCGACATGAAGGCCGTGCTCGATGCGGCGGAAATCGTGGAGCAGGACGCGGCGCTGCGCCAGGCGGCGGGGCAGGCCTTCTACAATGCCTCGCCCTTTACCCTGCGCGACCTGCGCGCCCGCTCCAATCCGCAGCAACTCAGGGCGGATTTCGAGGCATGGCTGGACGGATTCTCGCCCAATGTGCAGGACATCCTCGACAGTTTCGAGTTCCGCAACCAGATATCGCGCCTCTCCAGGGCGGACGCGCTCGGCACGCTGATCGAGAAGCTCGCCTCGCCGGACATCAACCTCGGCCCCGAGCCGGTGATGAACACCGACGGCACGGTCCGCCATCCCGGCCTCGACAATCACGGCATGGGCACGATCTTCGAGGAGCTGGTGCGCCGCTTCAACGAGGAGAACAACGAGGAGGCGGGCGAGCACTGGACCCCGCGCGACGCCGTGCGGCTGATGGCGAAGCTCGTCTTCCTGCCCGTCGCCGACCGGATCGAGTCCGGCACCTACCTGCTCTATGACGGCGCCTGCGGCACGGGCGGCATGCTGACCGTGGCCGAGGAGACCTTGCAGGAGCTCGCTGCCGAGCGCGGCAAGCAGGTCTCCACCCACCTCTTCGGCCAGGAGATCAACGCCGAGACCTACGCGATCTGCAAGGCTGACCTCTTGCTCAAAGGCGAGGGCGAGGCGGCCGACAATATCGTGGGCGGGCCGGAGCATTCGACGCTCTCCAACGACGCCTTCCCGTCGCGCGAATTCGATTTCATGCTGTCGAACCCGCCTTACGGCAAGAGCTGGAAGACCGATCTGGAGCGCATGGGCGGCAAGAAGGATATGCGCGACCCGCGCTTCGCAATCGAGCATGGCGGGGATCCGGAATTCTCGCTGGTCACCCGCGTGAGCGACGGCCAGATGCTGTTCCTCGCCAACAAGCTCTCGAAGATGAAGCAGAATACCCCGCTCGGCAGCCGCATCGCCGAGGTGCATAACGGCAGTTCGCTGTTCACCGGCGACGCCGGCCAGGGCGAGAGCAACATCCGGCGCTGGATCATCGAGAGCGACTGGTTGGAGGCCATCGTCGCCCTGCCGCTCAACATGTTCTACAACACCGGCATCGCTACCTATGTGTGGGTACTGACCAACCGCAAGCCGGCGCACCGCAAAGGCAAGGTGCAGCTGATCGACGCCACCGGCTGGCACCGGCCGCTGCGCAAGAACCTCGGCAAGAAGAATTGCGAACTCGGCGAGGACGACATCGCCCGCATATGCGAGGCCTTCCTCGCCTTCGAGGAGAGCGAGCAGAGCAGGATTTTCGACAACGCCGCCTTCGGCTACCGGAAGGTCACGGTCGAGCGGCCCTTGCGCATCGAGGGCATCGATCCGGGTCTTGCTTACAAGGCGTCCGAGATCAAGCTGCTCAAGGAGCACGGCACGCGGAGCGAGGACGCCCCGCCCGTCATCCGGCGGATTCACAGGCGGGGGACGGAGCCCGACCCGCTGCGCGGCCTGTTCGAGACGGTGGTGGACGGCAAGCCCGCCGTGGTCGAGTATGAGCCTGATACCGAACTGCGCGACACCGAACAGATACCCCTGCAGGAAGACGGCGGCATCGAAGCCTTCCTACACCGCGAAGTTCTGCCCTATGCCGGCGACGCCTGGTATCGGGAGGACAGCGTGAAGACCGGCTACGAGATCAGCTTCAACCGCTATTTCTACAAGCCGCAACCAATGCGCACCTTGGAGGAGATTCGAACCGACATCCTCGCGCTGGAGACGGAATCGGAGGGATTGCTCGGCGAAATAATTGGTGTGGCGACACCATGATCGGCAACCTCAAACCTTACTCCGCGACGAAACCCTCAGTCGTTGAGTGGCTGGGCGAGGTGCCGTTGCATTGGACTGTCGAACGTATGAAATCTTCCGTTACCAATGTCGCTGAGAATTCCGCTGAACAGGGGACTGATGAGCTCTATATCGCGTTGGAGCACGTTGAGAGCTGGACAGGGCGACTCAATCTGTCGGATCAAGATGTTGTGCCCGACAGTCAGTTAAAACGATTTCTACTTATCCCTGAGATTCATCCAGCGATGAGATTTCGGTAGGGGATGGGCTGGGTACGAGCGGCGCTATGGACGAAGCGCGGGATCATGGTCTGGAGCTGGAAGCGCCGGTTGTACCGCCATGCGAAGCTGGCGAGG
>JAJECF010000034.1 GCA_022822125.1 Alphaproteobacteria bacterium | reverse complement strand
AGGGTGTAGTCGGCGGAGGACGCCGTCGTTCCTGCTGCCCGCACCTGCACCGGAATGGCGAGCGCCTGGCCCGTCGCATTCGCCGTCCCGAGTGTCGCCGTGACCGTCAGCGCCGGGTCGCCCTCCGCAACGGCACCGTTGCCGCTTGCCGACAGCGAAACCGGGTTGTCCGTCCCCGACACCGTCACGGTCACCTCCGGCAAGTCCGCCGCAACGATGTTCTCGTAGTTTCCGCCGGTCGATGATGTCGTGTGGGATATGGTTGCCGTGCCGGGACCTACGACCGTCACCGTCACGGTCTGAGGGATGTGCCAGTTGCCGGCCTCGAAGGTCAGCGGCGCGCTTACCGTGGCCGCTGTCGTGTCGTCGCTTTCCGGGGTGACCGTCACGGAGGCGGCCGGCGGCGACAGGAGCCGCATGCGGTAGGTTGCCGCGTCACCGGCTTCTATCGACAGGCTGTCACTTTTGGTGATCACGAGCCCCGCCACGCGCGGCGAGGCTTTGGTGAAGGGCGTCATGTCGCTGGCGGTCAGCAGCGCGTCGAAATAGGCGACCCGGTTAGGGATCGTCTCGTAGATGGTTGTTTCCCATTTCCTGGTGATCCTCGACGGTCGAAACCGGGCCGCCAGATACGCCACGAAGGACTCCGCTACGTCTTCCCGGCCGGGATTGGCCTGCGCATAGGTCGAGATGAACGCCCCGTCGGCCTTCTGTGCATCCTCCCAAGCGTCGTCCGTCTTGACCCGATCATCCAGCGACACATGCACCGCCTCGTGGACCAGTATTTCCTCGTGATACTCCGCTTTCCTTTGCGTTCCTGTATAGATGCGGATATTCCCAAACGCCCTGGTCGCATACCAAGCATGGGATCCCTTGTGTATACTGAATATCTGAAGCCCTTTTGCCGGCTCGATCCCGATTCGCAGCACTTTAGGCAGGCGCCCGATGGCCTTGCCGTATTTTTCGGCTGCACTCGCCGCCTCCGACTCCGTGAAGGCGTTATGGACTCTGATTTTGACGGTATGCGCACTGCCATCGCAACTCGCCTTGAAGAGCCAGGCATTGACCCAATCCCCAGCGGGGCCTGGCCCCCGCGGGTTCATACCCACCATCCCTTGGGCCGGGTTGGCCTTCGAGACCGTGCAGGCGGATTGATCGGAAGATGTGATGAGGCCTGGAGCCTCACTTGTGGTCCCGGCCCCGGCATTCTTCAGCGGCGAAAGTGCGAGGCATGCTGCGGCCAAGACTGCCAGAAGGACCATGCACGCCCTGTTCCGCATGACCCTCTCTCTTCCCGGCCCGGCCTGCCGCAGGCGCATTCCCCGGCTCCCGAGGTTCAAGCGCGCCCGTAGCGCTGCAACCCTAGCGAACCGAATCGCAGGCCGGCAGAACAATTTTTCGTCCGAGGGGATAACGACCGGGCAACGCATGCAACAACCCGCATCCTGTTTCACTCCTCCCTGAGCGAGCGGGCGAAATAGTCGGTGAGCGGCTTGGCGAGCCAGTCCAGCGGCGCGCGCGCGCCGGTCTGCAGATAGGCCTCCACCGGCATGCCCGGACCCGTTCCGGGTATCTGCTTCAGGGGAGGCCGCCGCATGGATGCCCGGAACGGGTCCGGGCATGACGGAAGAGCCTGTGGAAGGAGGGCCGGTTGGAGCGCCGGGCGCCGAAGCCGTCATGGGTTCCGGTCAATGACCGTCGGTATTACAGGAGATCCGAGGTCCAGCCTGTCGGGGGCTTCGTCAGGTTTCAAGAGCGGTTCCGGGCCTGGCCCCAATGCCGTTTCGATCCGCGCCGTCGGGCTCTGCGGCCGGAGGACGCGGGGGAGCCGCGCGCTACTGCACGACCATGAGATAGCGCCGGGCGATTTCCGGATCGCGCTCGAACTCCTGCATCGTGCCGGAAAACACCATGCGTCCCCGGTCGATGATATAGATCCGGTCTGCGGTTTCATGCACCAGGTGCAGCTGCTGCTCGGAAATCAGCATCGATACGCCCAGCGACTTCAACCTCTCGACCGCAGCGATCACATCCCGCGCAACGATCGGCGCCAGGCCTTCATGCGGCTCGTCCAGGAGCAGCAGTTGCGGATTGGTCAGCAGGGAGCGCGCGATGCTGAGCATCTGTTGCTGGCCGCCGCTGAGGTTTCCGGCAAGCCGAGAGTGGAACTGGCCGAGTTGCGGGAACAGTTCCGTCACCCGCTCGACGTTCCAGTATCCGCCGTTTGCGGCATACGAACGCGGCACTTTCAGGTTTTCCGCCACGGTCAGGCTGGCGAACACCCGGCGGTCTTCCGGCACATAGCCGATGCCCTTGCGGGCGACCTGATGCGGCTCGAGGCCGGCGATGTCCTCGCCCTTGAAGCGGACCGATCCGCCTGTAACCCGAATCAGGTCGTGAACGATGCAGCGCATCGTGCTGGTCTTGCCGGCGCCGTTGCGGCCCACCATGCATACCACTTCGCCTTCCCGGACCTCGAGGTCGATGCCGTGAAGCGCCTGGCTTTGCCCGTAGGCCGCCACCACGTCTTCAAGCGCCAGCATCAACCGTTCCCGCCGAGGTAAATGTCCTGAACCGCTGAATTGGCGGCGATCTCGTCCGGCCTCCCTTCCGCGAAGACGCCGCCGAGCGCCATTACGGTGATCGATTCCGCCGCCTTGAAGACAACATCGATATCGTGCTCGACGAACACCAGGGTCAGCCCCCGCTCGCGCGTGACCGCCAGCACGAGGTCGATCAGCTCATGGCGTTCGCGCAATCCCATCCCGGCGGTCGGCTCGTCGAGCAGCAGCACCTTCGGCCGGGTCGCCAGCACCATGCCGAACTCCAGCCGCTTGCGGTCGCCGTGCGAGATATCGTCGACGACCCGGTCGGCAAGCCCGTCGAGCTCGATGGTTTTCAGATCGGCGAGCACCGTATCCTCCATCGTCCGCAGCCGGCCGGCCCGCAGGCTGAACCAATGGCCCGACACGGCATTGTGGGCGCAGAGCATGTTGTCGAAAACGGTCATGCGCCGCAGGGTGCTGGATATCTGGTAGGTGCGGCCGACGCCGAGCTTCGCGACCTGGTGCGGATGCTGGCGCCTGAGCCTGCGCCCGGCGACCTCGACGCTGCCGCGGTCGGCTACGATCTGCCCGCTGAGCACATTGATGAGCGTGGTCTTGCCCGCGCCGTTCGGACCGATGATGGCGCGGATCTCTCCTTCATCGACGGTAAGGTCGACGCTGTCCAGGGCCACGAACCTGCCGAACTGCTTGTGCAGGCCGCGCACCCTGAGGGCAGGCTGCGATATGGCGCCCGCGGTCACAGCCGCCGCCCGATCCGCTCGACGACGCGCCGGACCAGGCCGGCGATGCCGCTCGGGGAAACAATCACGACGATGACGATGATGACCCCGACGACAAGCTGCCAGTACTGGAAGTAGTGCGCCGCAAGATTGTCGAGGAGCTTGTAGACGATGGCCCCGTAAATGCCGGCGCCGAAGCTGTAGAGGCCGCCGAGCACCACCATCAGCAGCCCGTCCACGGTGAACAGGACGCCGACATAATCCGGAAACACATTGCCGTGGAAAATGCCGAACAGGGTGCCGGCGACGCCGGAGAAAAACGCCGAGATGACGAAGGCGATCAGCTGCACGGATTTTCGCCCGTGCCCGAGAGCGGCGGCGCGCGCCGGGTTCTGGCCGACGGCCCGTATCGTGAGGCCAAGCGGCGAATACACCACACGCCAAAGCATCAGGATCGCCACCGTGACCACGCACAGGACCACAAGGCCGAACTGGTGGGGCGCGAGCCCGAGCATGGTCGGGACATGGCCCGAGATGCCCGAATCGCCGCCGGTCACGTCGAACCATTGAAAGACGACCGCGTATGTCACCTCCGCGCAGGCCAGCGTGAGCATCGCGGCGTAGATGGCGGTCAGCTGGACGCAGATAATGCCGTAAACCAGGCCGAAAAAGGCGCTGACCAGAGGACCGGCGATGATGCCGAGCACGATCGGGAAATCGAAGTGGGTAATGGACAGGGCCAGGCCGTAGGCGCCGAGACCGAAATATACGGCATGCCCGAAGGACACCATGCCGCTGAAACTCAGCAGCAGGTTGAGCGCGCTGGCGTAGAGGGCGAAGATCATCACCTCGATCAGCGCAAAGACCACCAGGGGCGGCGAAACCACCAGCAGGACGGCCTGCAGCACGACCACGGCCGCGACCAGGCGCCAGTTGATCGCATAGGGGTCCCGGCGCTGCAGCGCCGTTTCGGAGTCCGCCCGGGTCCCGTCGCCTTGCGCCATGATTACTCCGTCGTCCGGCGCAGGGACCGGATGAGCAGCACCACGGCCATGAGCAGGAATATGATTACCATCGACAGCCGCGGCGCGAACAAGAGGCCGAGCGCCTTCAGAATGCCGACCGCAAGCGATGCGTAGAGCGCGCCGTAGAAGTTGCCGAGGCCGCCGATCACGACCACGATGAAAGCCAGCACGATAACCCGCGTATCCAGCAGGTAGTTGATGCTTTCGAAGGCGGCGGCGAAACCGCCGGCAATCCCGGCCAGGAAGCAGCCGATGGCGAATACCGAGGAAAAGACGTGGGCCTGGTTGGTGCCGAGCAGCGCAACCATGCCCCGGTCGTCGGTGGCGGCCCGCAGGATGATCCCGGCATGGGTGAATTTGAGGAAGCCCCAGACCGCCGCCAGCACCACCACGCCGACACCCACCATGACCAGCTGATAGGTCGGCAGATAGGTGCCGCCGATCACCGCCGCGCCGGACAATGCGTCCGGCAGCGAGACCGTCACGTCATCGAGGCCCCAGAGGAATTTGGTGACATCGCGGATTATCAGCACCGCAGCCAGGGTCAGCACCAGCTGCATCAGTTCCTCGGCGTGATAGACGCGGCGCAGCAGGAACACCTCGAACAGCAGGCCGAGCGCGGCTACCAGCAAACCGCAGATCAGGATCGTCACGAAAAAGCCGAGGGCCGTGCCCTCGGCGATCCACGGATATATCTGGTAGGTCAGAAACGCGCCGACCATGTAGAACGAGCCATGGGCGAAATTGACGATCCGCGACACGCCGAAAATCAGGGTCAGGCCGGATGCGATCAGGAAGAGGAATATCCCCTCCATGACGCCTTGCATGACTTGCACGAACAGCATCGCTTGATTTCCGTGGCGGCGCGGGGAGTCCCCGCCTCATCGTCCCGGCGGAGGACTCCCGAAGAGCGGTCGGCGACCGCGTGCCCGTCTTATTTGGCGGCGGCTGCCCGGAGCGCCTTGACCGTCTCCTCCGACGGCAGGGTGACGTCGCCGGGGATCACGTTCACGTCGGACATGGTCGGGAACGGGTAGGCGTCGGTCATCTTCGTCACGCCCAGATAGCTCGGCGCGTTGAAGGTGTTGTCGATCATCCGCATCTTCAGCGGCCCGCGCATGGTGTCGAAGGTCATGGAGCCGAGCGCCTGGCGGAATTTCTCCGGATCGGCCCCGCCGGCCGCGTCGATGCCGCGGGCGATGATGTACATCGCATCGTAGCCCAGCATGCCCCAGTCGTTCGGATACTCGCCATCATGGGCGTTGCGGTACTTTTCGATGAAGGCCTTCGCCTTGTCGGAATCCAGCGCATAGAACGGCCCGCGCGCCCAGCCATGCACGCCGTCCGGAATATCCTTGCCGAGAGACATGTAGCTTTCGGTGCTGAGGAACGTGAGCAGTTCGGTCCGTTCGAGCAGGCCGTAGGACCTGCCCTGCTTGATCAGGCTGTTGGTGCCGCTTCCGAACAGGACTCCCATGATCGCGTCCGGCTCTTCCGACAGCGCCGCGGTGATGTAGGAGGTCAGGTTGGTCTCGCCGATACGCGGCCAGAGCTGCTTCGAGATCTTCACCTCGGGCTTCAGCTTCGCGAGTTCCTCGGTAAAGACCTTGACCGTGGTCCGGCCCCATTCGTAGTCGAGGCCCATGGTGACGATGTTGTTCCAGTCCTGGCGCGCCGCATACTCCGCGAGCGCCTTGCCTTCCATGAGGGTGTGCGGCTGGGTCTGGAAGACGAACGGATGCCCGAAATCGACGGTCGCCTTGTGGGTGCCGCTGATCGCGCTGACGAGCGGGACGCCGTATTGCTGCGAAATCGGGTTGATCGCCATGAACACCGAGCTTGAGCACACCCCGGTCAGGAGATCGACCTTTTCGGTAAGAACGAGGTCGCGCGCCTGCTTGGCGCCCTCGTCGGGCTTGGTCTTGGAATCGCGCCAGACGACCTCGATCTGGCGGCCTGCCGCGCCGCCGGCCGCATTGATTTCCTCCAGTGCGATCTTCATCGCCTTGACAGCCGAATGGGTAAGCCCCCCGCAGGCGCCGGAGATACCGCCGACATAGCCGATCTTGACCGGGTCGGCAGCCTGCGCCGCGCCGCCCAGGCCTGCCGCCAATGCGAGCACCGTCGAAATTCTCAAAAGCGTCCTGCGGTCCATAGTCCTCTCCCGTTGCATACGCCCGTTTCCCCGGCATGCGGCGCCAAGGCCATCCGGCCGCCTTATTGTTGTGCGGGGCGCGAGACAAAAGCAACCGCCCTGTTCCGGGCGCAAACGGCGGCCGGCCGCCTTGTCGGCCGGTGGCAGTTCGTCCAAGCTGGCCGCCGAACGAAGGAACCGCGCCGGAGTGCAGATGGCCGCCTTCGAAACGCGCCTTACCGCGGAGATGGTCCGCACCTACCGCGACGCCGGGTTCTGGCGGGGCGAAACCTTCCACGACATCCTGGCGCGGCGCGCAGACCTGCATCCGGAGCGCGAGGCGCTGTGCGACGGGCGCCAGCGCGTCACATACCGGGAACTGGCCGACCGCATCGACGCGGTGGCGGCAATTCTCCAGGCCCACGGGATCGCGCGCGGAGATGTCGTCACCGTCCAGCTTCCGAACCGGATCGACTTCGCCTGCGCGTTCTTCGCCATCGAACGCCTCGGCGCCGTCGCGGTCCAGGTGAGCGCCGATTTCCGCGAACGCGAGCTCGCCTTCATACTCGAATTCTCGCAAAGCGCCGCCTTCGTCTGCCCGGGGCGCTTTCGCGGCTTCGACCATGCGCGGATGATCCGCGGACTGCGTCCCTCGCTCCCGCTGCTCCGCCTTGTCGCCTGCACCGACCCGGCGGCCGGAGACGACATGGTCCCGCTTGCGGACGCCATCGCCGGACGCGCGCCGGCCACAGGCCTCCTTCCGGTGGCGATGGAGCCCGACGAGGTTTTCCGGATGGCCTTTACCTCCGGCACCACCGGCAATCCGAAGGCGGTGATCCACAGCCATGAGACGACACTGTCGGCGGCGCGCATTCAGAATCTCGACCTCGGGGTCGGCGCGGAGGACGTGCTGCTGCTCTACCTGCCGCTCGGCCTGAATTGGGGTTATCTCGCCCTGTTGCAGACCCTGATCGCCGGCGCCCGCGCCGTGCTGCTGGACCGGTTTTCGGCGGCCGGGGCGCTGGCGCTGATCGAATCGGAGGGAGTGACGAACATTCCCACCGCCCCGGCCGCGATCATCGAACTGCTCAATGCGCCGGAACTGGACCGCACCGACCTTTCCTCCCTGAAGCAGGTGGTGAGCGGCGGGGCCTCCTGCCCGGTGGAGACGATCCGGGAATTCCGGGCCCGGATGCCCGGCGACTTCATCGAGCTATACGGCATGCTGGAGTCCGGCTTCCACAGCTACACGCGGCCGGACGACGATCCGGAGGCCGTGAGCGGCACCGTCGGCCGGCTGGCGACCGGCCTCGGCCTGCGTATCCTCGACGATGCCGGCCGGGATGCGGCTCCCGGCGAAACGGGCGAGATTGCCGGGCGCGGACCGTCCATCCATCTCGGCTACCACAACAACCCGGCCGCCAATGCGGCCGCCTTCACCGCCGACGGATGGTTCCGGACAGGCGATATCGGTTACGTGGACGGCAACGGCAATCTCGTCATCTCGGGCCGCAGCAAGGAGCTCGTCAACCGCGGCGGCAAGAAATTCCATCCCCGCGAGATCGAGGAGATCCTCTATGCCAGTCCCAAGGTCCTGCATGCCGCGATAATCGGCGTGCCCGATCCCAGGCTCGGCGAACGAAACTGCCTGTGCGTCGTGCCGCGACGGGGACAGGCCGTGACGCTGGACGACATGAATGCGCTGCTCGACGGCAAGGTCGCGACCTACAAGCTGCCCGAAACCCTCGAGATTTTCGAAGCGCTGCCGTTCACGCCGACCGGCAAGCTGCAGCGCCACCGGCTCGCCGCCGAAGTCGCCGGGAGGCGCGCGACGCAGGCCGCGGCCGGCGGAGCGGGGTGAGAGACCGATGCGCGTGGACGAAACCCGTGTTTCCGCGCCGCGCATGGCGCAGTACCGCGAAGCCGGATATTGGAGCGAGACGACCAGCAATGACTGGCTGGAAGCCGCGGCCCGCAGCGCGCCCGACAGGCTGGCGCTGCAGGACAGGCGCGGCAGGCTCGACTACCGAACCTATCTTCGCCGGGTGGAGCGGCTGGCGGCGCGGTTCGCGGCGATGGGGCTGACCTCCGACGACGTGGTCGCGGTCCAGCTTCCCAACTGGAGCGAATTCGCCGTCGCCGTCAATGCCGCGATGCTCGCGGGCATACCGTTCTGCCAGTATCACAGCGACTTCCGCAGCCGCGAGGTCGAGTTCGTCCTGGGCTTTACCGAAGCGTCGGCGCTGGTCGTTCCGGACCGCCACCGCGGCTTCGACTATCTTCCCATGATCGAACTGCTGCGCCGGGGGCTTCCGCATCTGAAGCACGTCATGGTGGTGGGCGACGATGTGCCAGAAGGGTATTTCGATCTTCGCGCCTTCCTCGACGCCGACGACGACCCGGAACTGCCACCGGCCGCCCTGCGCCCACGCCGGCCCGGCGCCGACGCGCTGGCGCGGACCGCCTTTACCTCCGGCACCACCGGTAATCCGAAGGCGGTGCTCCACACCCACAACACGACCAACTGCGCCCTGAAGTTCCTGAACCGAGGCCAGGGCATCGACGCCGACAGCGTGCTGCTGGTTTTTCTCCCGGTGGGCCTGAATTGGGGATTGTTCAATGTCCTGCAGGCGATCGACGCCGGCTGCCGCGTCATCCTCCAGGATATTTTCAGGGCCGGGGACGCGCTGGCGCTGATCGCCGGCGAACGGGTAACGCATTTCTGCTGCGCGCCCGCCCATCTCGTGGCAATGCTCAATGCGCCGGAATTCGGGCGTTACGATCTCGCCAGCCTGCAGGTAATCATGACGGGCGGCGCCTCCTGCCCGATCGAGGTCATCTGGGAAGTGCAGGCCCGCATGCCCGGACACCTGCTCGAAATGTACGGCATGCTCGAATGCGGCACGCAGGCGCACACCCTGTTGACCGACGATCCGGCAGAGGTTTGCGGCACCGTCGGCCGGCCGGTGCCGGAGATGGAAATCCGGGTGGTGGACGAGGAGGGTTCGGACGTTCCGGCCGGCGCCGTCGGAGAGATCCTGACCGCGGGCCCGTCCGTCACGATCGGCTACTACAACAATCCGGCGGCCAACCGCGAAAGCTTCACCGCCGACGGCTGGTTCCGCACCGGAGACCAGGGTTGCTTCGACGCCAGGGGCAATCTGCAGATCGTCGGGCGCACGAAGGAAATGCTCATACGGGGAGGCGCGAACATCTATCCCCGCGAGATCGAGGAAGCGCTCTACCAGCATCCGGGGATCCTCGACGCCGCGATCGTCGGGGTTCCCGACCCCCGCCTGGGGGAGCGCGTCTGCGCCTGCATCGTCCCGCGGACCGGGGAGACGGTCACATTCGAGGCGTTGACCGAATTCCTGAGAGGCCGGATAGCGACCTACAAGCTGCCGGAGTTTCTGCAGCTCTACGAGGATCTCCCGAGAACGCCGACCGGCAAGGTGCAGAAGCGGCCGCTTGCGGACATGGCCCGCCGCCGCCTGGCGGACGGCGAACGCTGAAGCCGCGGCCGAGGCCATCCCGGAGCGAGGACATCGAAATGCGCTACATCGACATGCATTCCCACTGGAAGACGCGGCGCGGCTATGTCCTGCAGACCGAGGCCGAACTGGCGAAACAGGGGCATACCTGGCGCTCCGAGCCCGGCTACGCGACAGAGGAGGAAATGGCCGACGATTTCCGGCGGGCCGGGGTCCGCGTCATCCTCGATTTCGGCTTCACCAAGTTCATCCCCGCCGCAGCGGCCCGCGAGCTGCACGACTATGCCTTCGACACCCAGCGCCGGTTTCCGGACGCGGTTCTCGGCAACTGGTTCCATTTTCAGCCCGAGAGCGGACCGGAAGCGCGGCGCGAGTTCGAGCGCTGCATCGCCGACGGCAACGGTTTCGTGGGGCTGGCGGTCTCGGGCTCGGGCGGCGTGCCGGCCAGCGACCCCGCTTACGACCCCTTCTACGGCCTGTGCATCGAAGCCAATGTCCCGGCGCTCGTCTTCGTCGGCACGACCGGTCTGGGCTCCGGCTTTCCCGGCGGCAACGGGATCCTGCTCGACCACTGCCATCCGCGCCATCTGGACAATGTCGCGGCCCGGTATCCGGACCTGAAAATCCTTGCCGGCCGTCCGGCCTGGCCCTGGCAGACGGAAATGATCGCCGTCCTTATCCACAAGGCCAATGTCTGGTACGAGCTGCACGGCTGGTCGCCCCGGTATTTCTCCGAGGACCTGAAATACGAGATTCCCCGGCGCCTCAAGGACCGGGTCATGTTCGGCGCGGACTACCCGCTGCTGAGCTACGAACGGCTGATCGCCGACTGGCGCGGGCTGGGCTATTCCGACGAGGTGATGGAGCGGGTGAATCACCGCAATGCCGAAACGTTCCTCGCCATGTTCGGGCATTGACGTGGACCTTGGACTCGAAGGCAAGGTCGCCGTCGTCAACGGCGCGAGCCAGGGCATCGGCTTCGCGATCGCCAGAACCCTGGCCGGGGAAGGCGCGCGGGTCGCGGTCTCCGGCCGGCGCGAACCGGCGCTCGACGCCGCCGTCGACGACATAACGAGGACCACGGGCGGCGAGCTTCACGCGATACCGGGCGACATCCGCCGGGCCCGGGACTGCGAGCGGATCGTCGCCGGGGCGGTCGCCCATTTCGGCGGCCTCGACATCCTGGTCAACAATGACGGCGCGCCGCCATTGGGCAGCTTCCTCGAATTCGACGACGAGGCCTGGCGCCGCGCAGTGGACCGGAACCTGATGAGCGTGGTCCGGTGCATCCGGGCCGCCGCGCCCCACATGAAGGCGCGCGGCGCCGGCAGCATCGTCAACATAACGGCGCTGTCGGCGATCCAGCCGATTGCCGGTTTCGGGCTCTCCGTCGCCACCTGGGCCGGCGTCATCGGGCTGGCCAAGACCCTGTCGCGCGAACTGGCGCCGGAAATCACGGTCAACACCCTCGCGCCGGGCCTGATCGACACGCCGCGAATGCGTCTGGTCGCCGAGCAGTCGCCGGATGAGATGAACGGGTTGATCGGCGATATTCCTCTCGGCCGTCTCGGCGACGCCGACGAGGTCGCCGCCACCGTGGCATTCCTGGCCTCTCCGCGCGGCCGCTACATCACCGGCACCACGCTGGCCGTCGACGGCGGCTTGTCGCGGGCGACATTCTGACACCGCGCGGCTCTCGCCTTCCGTCCATCAGGCAAGCCCGCCGGGCACTCCCGGCGTGGGCACGGGCCTCAGGACCACCGTGTCGCCATGTTCGACGCCGAGCGCCTTGCGGCCGAACGGATCGAGCAGGACGGTATCGTCGATATGGCCGGCATCGACCGTGACCCAGGCGCGCAGCGGCGCCGGATTGGCGCCCATTACCTCTGTCAGGTCGCCTTCGGAGACCCCCAACCGGGCCGCCATTGCCGGAGAGAACCGCACCGTCCGGCGCCGGCCGCGGCCGCCGACATACGGGTCCAGCGCATCGTCGGCCACGACCCGGGCCCGATAGCGGGCCGCCGCGAGCGCCGTTCGGGCGGCTTCGCTCGCCGCGCCGTCTATCTCCCCGCCGTCATCGAGCACCACCCCGTAAACTCCGGCGGCTGCGGCCCGGCTGACGAGGCCCTCGGCAACGTCCCGGCGAACCGACGCCGGGTCGCGGGCCAGCGGGTCCCCGTAGCCGCCGCCGCCGGCCGAACGCATCACCACGATGTCATCGCGGCGAATCGTGTGGCCCGTCACCTTGCCCGGCGTGGGGAAACCGGTCTCGCCGCCGTCTCGGACCACCGAGACGATGTAGGGCGCTCCGCTGCCGCCGCCGAGCACGCCGAAGGGAGGGATCACGGCCCGGTCGCTCAGCACCGAATAACTGCCTTCGTCGTCGAGCAAACGCACCTCGCGGCGCATGCCGAGCCCGCCGCGGCTCGTCCCGGGTCCGCCGGAATCGATCCGCAGTTCGCATCGCTCCACCAGCAGCGGCATCTCGTTCTCGATCGACTCGACGGTCTGTATCGAGGGCAGATTGCCGAAATCGACATTCACCATGGCGCTCGGGCCGTCATGCTGCAGGAATCCTCCGTTCCCGCCGGCCGGGGCCTCGTAATAGACATATTGCCGGTCCCGCCTCTTGTTGAAACCGCCGATCGCGTTCGGAAACGAGGTGCCGCAGAGATCGCCCGAAACACGGTCCGGGACGATCTGCGACAGCGCTCCCAGCGTGACCGATACCGCCCGTTTCCGGACCTCGCCGTGGGCGCCCGCCGGCGCGTCGTGCCGAACGTCGGCTATGGACGCCTCCGGCGCGCGCAGCTCGACAGGCCTGAATGCGCCCTGGTTGACTGCCCCGCCGGGGTCGAGCGTCGCCTTGATCGCCACGAAGACGCCTGCGCCGGTAACCGCGAGAGACGAGTTCACCACGCCCGGCACCTGCGGGTTGGTGCCGGCAAAGTCCGCGATCATCCGGTCGCCCGACACGGTCAGCCTGAGCCGCATCAGGACGGGGTCGAGGCGCCCGTCGTCGAAATATTCCAGATAATCCTCATAGCAGTAGTCGCCGTCCGGCAGCGCGGCGATGCGGTCGCGCAGCCGGCGTTCGGTACGGTCGAGGTGCGTTGTGATGCAGTCTTCCACGCAGGCCCTGCCATACTTGTCGTAGAGCCGCCGGATGCGCTGTTCGGCGATCCTGCACGCCCCGAAAGAGGCATTGAGGTCCCCTTCGCGCTCCTCCGGCACCCGCATGTTCGCCATCAGCAGCGCCATCGCCGAGCGGTTGATCCGTCCCTCCTCGACGATCTTGATCGGCGGAATCCGCACGCCCTCCTGGTAGATATTGGTCGAAAGGCCCGAATAGCTGCCCGGCACCATGCCGCCGACATCGACCCAGTGGGCCCGGACGGCCGGGAAGACCATCGGCGCGCCGCACTCGTCGAACACCGGGAAGAGCAGCGTGACATCGTTCAGGTGGGTGCCGCCGCGATAGGGGTCGTTCAACAGCACCGCGTCGCCGGGCTTCAGGTCGTCGCGAAAGTCCTCGAGCGCGCAGCCCACGCCCCATGGCAGGGGCAGGACATGGCCCGGATGGTCCCATGACTGCGCCACCATCTGGCCGTCGGGATCGAAGAGGGCGCAGGAGAAGTCGTCGAACTCGTAGATGACGGACGAATAGGACGCCCGGATGATGGTCGCCCGCATTTCCCGGACGATTGCGATCAGTCCCTCGGTCACGACTTCCAGTGTGATCGGATCGACGCCCGGTGCTGCCATCTTCTATCTCCGCTCGAGGATGAGGTCGCCGTGCCCGTTGGCGTATCCGCGCCAGGCGGGCGGCAATACGGTCGTCGCGCCCGCCTCCTCGACGACCGCAGGGCCTTCGATCGCGGCCTCGGGCGGTATGCGGCCCCGGTCATAGACCGGCGTGTCCCGGAAGGCGCCGTCGAAATAGACCCGCCTGCGCTCGACGACGGCGGCCGCCAGGTCGCCGCCGCCGGGCAGGACCGGCAGTGCGAGAGGCGCAACGCGGCCGATGACGGCGATGCGGAAGGTGACGATCTCGGTCGCGCCCGCGCTGCGGTGGCCGAAACGCCGGTCATGCACGGCATGGAAGGCGGCGTCGACGGCCTCCGCGCTCTGCACCTCGTCGGGAATATCGACGTCGAGTTCCCAGGACTGGCCCAGATAGCGCATGCCGAGCGAACGTCTGACGACGATATGTTCCGGCGCAACGCCTTCGGCCTGCAATTGCGCCCGGCCTTCCTCCTCCATGCTCCGGAACACGCCGTCGATTTCAGCATAGCCCGTGCGGGCGGGTTGCAGGGTTTTCGTCAGGGCATGGTCCTGGCGGATATCCGAGATAAGCGAGCCGAGAGCGGCGAAATTGCCCGGACCGCGAGGCAGGACGACACGGGAAATGTCCATTTCCTCGGCGATCGACGCCGCATGCATGGGCCCGGCGCCGCCATAGGAGCAGAGGACGAAATCGCGCGGATCGAAGCCCTTGGCGATCGATATCTGCTTGATCGCGCTGACCATGCGGGCCACCGCAATGCGGACGATGCCCTCGGCCAGCGCATCGACCTCCAACCCGAGCCTGTCCATCAGCGGCGCCATCGCCGCAACGGCGCGGTCGCGGTCGAGCGCAATGTGGCCGGCCAGCCGGGATCCGGACTTCAGACGGTTCAACACCAGATTGGCGTCCGTCACCGTCGCGTCGGTGCCGCCCTTGCCGTAACAGGCCGGGCCGGGCGCGGCGCCGGCGCTTCGGGGCCCCACCGCCAGGATGTCCCCGGCGTCGAGCCAGGCAATGCTGCCGCCGCCGGCTCCCACCGTGTTGATTTCGATCTGGGGCGTGCGATTTGCATAGGATCCGATCGTCTGCTCGCCGGTCACGGGCACCTGCAGGTCCGAGATCAGGCAGACATCGGTGCTGGTCCCGCCCATGTCGCAGGTAATCAGGTTCCGAATTCCGGTCCGGGAGCCGAGGTGCAGGGCCGCCGCCACCCCGCCTGCCGGGCCCGAAAGCACCGTGGCGATCGGCAGGCGGCGCGCCCGCCCGGCCGTCGAGACGCCGCCGTTCGACGTCATGATAAAGACGTTGCGGCCGTAGCCGCGGCCCTGCAGGCGATGTTCGAGATCGCTCAGGTAACGGTTCATTAGCGGGCCGATATAGGCGTTCAGCGCCGCCGTGTTGAAACGCTCATATTCGCGGAACTGCGGCAGCACATCGGAAGACGTGCAGACGAACACCTCCGGATGCGCTTCCCGGACCAGCGCCGCAACCCGGCGCTCGTGGCCGGGGAAGGCGTAGCTGTGCAGAAGACAAACGACCACGGCGGCGTCCGGCCCCAGGGACAGGCTGTCGATCGCAGCCCGGACCCGGTCCTCGTCCAGCGGCGCCAGCACCGAGCCGTCGAACATGATCCGTTCGTCGATTTCGGCGGTACGGCTGCGCGGAACGATGGGCAGCGGTTTCAGGGTCGTGATGTCGTAGAGCGTCGCGCGATTGGTCCGCGCAATGTCGAGGACATCCCGGAAGCCCTGCGTGACCAGCATCCAGACCTCCGCGCCCCTGCCTTCGAGGATGGCGTTGGTGCCGATGGTGATGCCATGCACGAACCGGTCGATGTCGGAACCCTCGATATCGAGCGCCTCGAGGGCGGCGACCACGGCCTCGGCTGGATCTCCGGGGGTCGACGGCACCTTTGCGTAGCGGACCGACCGGGTCTCGTCGTCATAGGCGACGGCGTCCGTAAAGGTTCCGCCGACATCTACGCCGACACGGAAAGCGGGTCCTGGGTCTTGCATTCTGTCCTGCCCGGAGGTCCGGCTGCGGTTGAGTGGATGCCGGCCAGGCTAATGCGGCGGGCCGGCACCGTATTGCCTATTGTGGCGCATCGTGCGCGCGCCCGCTGTCCGGCGTGTCATTTCGACGCTGCCCCGCCTCGGGCCACCGCGCCGGCGAGGCTCCCGGTCAGCCGGCGCCCCTTGAAGACTCCACTGCACGCGCGGCGACCTCCGAGCGGTCCCCGCCACGTTCGGGGAAGTGGCAGATCGCGACATGACCGTCTCCCGCATCGACCGGCCGGGGCTGGTGCAGCACGCACGCGGCCGGCAGCCGCTCGCCCTGGCTCTCCACCGTTTCGACATCCGGGTTCTCCGCCTTCAGCCGTGCCTTGTAGCAGCGTGGGTGGAACCGGCAGCCGCTCGGCAGATTGGTGGCGGAACCGATCTCCCCGTGCAGCACGACGCGGTCGCGGCCGCGCTCGCGATCCACCGTCGGCACCGGGACCGCGGACAGCAGCGACACCGTATAGGGATGCATCGGCGATGAATACAGCGCATCGCGCGGGCCGATTTCGACGATCTCGCCCAGATACATCACCGCGACGCGGTTGCTGACGTGGCGCACCACCGCAAGATCGTGCGCGATGAACAGGAATCCCAGATCCGCCTGCTGCTGCAGCTCGCGCAGCAGGTTGATGATCTGCGCCTGGATCGAGACGTCCAGCGCCGATACGGGCTCGTCGAGCACCAGCAATTTGGGCTGCAGCGCCATGGCGCGCGCGATGCCGATACGCTGGCGCTGCCCGCCGGAGAATTCGTGCGGGTAGCGATTGCGGTGCTCGGCCTGCAGGCCGACCTGGCGCATGACCTCCAGCACGCGGTCGTCCCGTCCTCCATGCCACAAGCCGTGCACGATCATCGGTTCGGCGACGATGGCGCCGACGCTCATGCGGGGATCGAGCGAGCCGTAGGGGTCCTGGAAGATCATCTGCACCTGCTGGCGCATGCGCCGGAGCTGGCGCTGCGACAGCGCGGTGATGTCCTCGCCGTTGAACCGGATCCGCCCGGCGCTGGGCTCGACCAGGCGCAACACCAGTCGCCCGAGCGTGCTCTTGCCGCTGCCGGTCTCGCCCACCACGCCGAGCGTTTCGCCGGCGGCGAGCGAAAACGACACCGAATCCACCGCGCGCACACCGGCGCCGCCGGCGCGGGAGAACAGGCGGCGGTCGTGAAAGGTCTTGCTCAGCCCCTCGACGCGCAGCAGCGGTTCGCCCCCGCCGCTTCGGGTGTCTGCCGGCGGTTTCATGCGCCGGCCTCCGCGTCGGTCAGGGCCCGCCAGTGCGGACAGGCGCTGAGGTGACGGTCGCTGGTGGTCGGCAGGAGCGCCGGCCGCTCGCTCCGGCAGTCCTCGCGGCCGTTGCCGAGGAAACAGCGCGGCTCGAAGGCGCAGCCCGCAGGCAGCCTGGCGAGGTCGGGCGGCTGCCCGGCGATGACCGTCAACGGCTGGTCCGCCGGCAGGTCGAGGCGCGGGATGCTGCGAAACAGCGAACGGGTGTAGGGGTGGCGCGACCGGCCGAAACCCCGCGCGATGGGGCTGGTCTCGACCACGCGCCCGGCATACATCACCGCCACGCGGTCGGCGTATCTGGCGACCAGTCCGAGATCGTGGGTAATCAGGACCATGCCCATGCCGAGTTCGCTGCGCAGTTCGGCCAGCAGCTCGAGGATCTGGGCCTGCACGGTGACGTCCAGCGCGGTGGTCGGCTCGTCGGCAATCAACACCTTCGGCCGCAATGCGATGGCCATGGCGATCAGCACCCGTTGGCGCATGCCGCCGGAGAGCTGATGCGGGTAGTCGTCGATGCGTTTGGCAGGTGCGGGAATATGCACGCGCTCCAGCACTTCCAGGGCGAGCGCGCGCGCCTGGCGCGGGCTCATTGCGGTGTGCGCGCGGATCACCTCAAGCATCTGGTCGCCGATGGTGAACACCGGGTTGAGCGCCGTGAGCGGGTCCTGAAACACCATCGCGATGCCCGCCCCGCGTATCCATCGCATCTCGGACGCCGGCAGGGCGGCGATATCCGCGCCCTCGAACAGCACCTCGCCGCCCGTCACCCGTCCGGGCGGCGGCACCAGCCGCAGAACGGAGAGGAAGGTCATCGTCTTGCCCGAGCCCGACTCGCCGACCACCGCCAGCGTTTCCCCCGCGCCGAGCGAAAAGGACACGCCATCGACCGTGGTGACGGGCCCCGCCTCGCTCGGAAACACGGTGCTGAGGTCGCGCACCGCAAGGACGGCGCCATCGCTCATCGGCGCGCAGGACCCCGGTTGGCGGCCGGCAGGGCGCTCACAGCATCCGCTCGCCGGTGTAGCGGCGCATCTGCGGGTCGAGCGTGTCGCGCAAGCCGTCGCCCAGCAGGTTCAGGGCGATCACCGTGACTGCAATGCACAGCCCGGCCGACAGTGAGATCAGCGGGTTCGACGTGATGAAACCCTGGCCGTCGGAGATGATATTGCCCCAGGTCGCGGTCGGGGGCTGCACGCCGAGACCGAGAAAACTCAGGCCGGCTTCGGCAAGAATGGCGGTCGCCGCGCTCACGGTGGTGACCACGATGACCGGCGGCAGGGCATTCGGCAGCACATGGCGCAACAGCACCCGGGAGGAGGACATGCCGATGGCGCGCGAGGCCTCGATGAACGGCCGCGGGCGGATGGTAATGACGACCGAGCGCATGACGGCGGCGACGCGCGGCGTATAGGCGATGGAAACGGCAAGGATGACGTTTTCCAGCGACGAGCCGCGCGCGGCGACCAGCGCGAGCGCCAGCAGAAAGCCGGGGAACGCCAGCAGGATATCGTTGCCCATCATCATGGTCCGTTCCAGCCAGCCGCCCGCATACCCGGCGATGGCGCCGATCAGCGAGCCGAAGGTGAGCGACAGCGCAACCACCGCGAGCGCCACTTCCAGCGAGATGCGGGCGCCCCAGATCAGCCGCGAGAGGATATCGCGCCCATATTGGTCGGTGCCGAGCACATAGTCCCCGGACGGATGCGCCAGCGTGTTCATCAGGTCCGCCTCGGTCGGCCCGTGGGGCGCGAGCCACGGCGCCGCTATCGCCACGAAGGACAGCAGAACGAGCACGAACAGGCCGAGGCTCAATCCGGGATGGCGCAGATACCGTCCCAGGGCGCGCCGGACGGCCCTGCCGCGCGGCACCGCCTCCGCCGTCGTTTCGGGCGGCAATTCCGCGCTCATGACACGCTCACCCTGGGATCCACCCAGCCATAGACGATATCCAGCGAGGTATTGACCAGGACCACGGCGCTCGCGAGCACGAACACCCCGGCCTGGACCAGCTGGTAGTCCCGCGCGAACACCGCCTTCAGGATCATCGAGCCGAGCCCCGGCCGGCTGAACACCGCCTCCACCAGAATCGCGCTTCCCAGCGACCACGCAAAGGTCACGCCGATAACGGCAAGCACCGGTATCAGGGCGTTGCGCAGCGCAAGCCGGTAGACGATGCGCCGTTCCGGGACACCCATTGCGCGCGCCACACGCACGAAATCCTGGCCCAGCACTTCGAGCATCGCCGAGCGGGTCAGCCGCGCAATATACGCCGCCACCGAGAAGCCGAGCACGAGCGCGGGCAGCATGAGGTGGTGCACCTGGGTGAAGAAGTCCGTCGACGAACTCGCGCCGAGCGCCGGAAAGAGGCGGACTTCGTGCGCCAGCAGCAAAATGCACACCAGCCCGACCCAGAAGACGGGAAATGAGATGCCCACCAGCGCACCGAACATGATGAACAGGTCGGCGAATGTGCCGTGGCGCACCGCCGACATCACACCCAGCGGCACGCCGGCCAGCACGGCAATGACGATGCCGCTGACCGAGAGGGCCGCCGACCAGGGAATACTCTCCAGCACTTCATCGAAAGCGGGCTGGCCGGTGACGACGGACGTTCCCAGATCGCCGGTGAGCGCGCGCTTGACGAAGCCCAGATACTGCTCCCAGACCGGGCGGTCCAGCCCCAGCTCCGCCTTCAGCGCCGCCACCGATTCTTCGGTCGCATAGTCCCCGAGCATGTAGCTGGCCGGATCGCCGGGAATGGCGCGCAGCAAAAAAAACACCACGGTGACCATGCCGATCACCGTGATGCTCATAAGCAGCAGCCGCCGGGCCGTGTACCTCAGCACGCGCCAGTACCCCTGCCCGTTCGACGGCCGGAGGGACTATTCCTCCAGCGAGACGGTATAGGCCTGGACCGTGAACAGCGAGTTCTGCACGAGACCCTTGACCTTGCTGCTGTGCGCCATGAAGAGCTGATCGGCGTACAGCGGAAGCACGGGGACGTCTTCCATGGTCTGGCTCATGACCTGCTGGTAGATCGCGGTCCGCTTCGCCGGGTCCTGCTCCGCCGAAGCGCTCGCCAGCAGGTCATCGGCCTTGTCGTAGCGCGAAGTGTTCATCCCCGGAGGGAACGACTTGGTCGCATACAGCGAGACCAGCGGCGAATCCGGATCGGGCGGGCCGACGATGCCGGTGATGCAGGTCATGATGTCGCCCTTGCCGCGCGCCTGCAGGTAGGCGCCCCGTTCGAGCACCGTGATCTTGGTCTTGATGCCGACTTTCTCGAGATCGCTCGCCATCGGGATGACAAGCTCGTTATAGGGGCTGAGGCCCACGGTGATGAGCTCCAGTTCGAAGCCCTCCTGTCCCGCTTCCTTCAGCAGCGCCTTCGCCTTTTCCGGGTCGTGGGCGTATTGCGGCACCTCTTCGGTGTATTCCGGGAAGGACGAGGTGATGACGCTGTGTCCCGGCGCCTTGGTCCCCTTGAAATACCCCGCAATCAACGCTTCGCGGTTGATGCCGTATGCGATGGCCTTGCGCACCCGGACGTCGTCGAGCGGCTTGACGGTCTGGTTGAGCACCAGATTGATGGTGTGGTTGGCGACCCGGTTCATCACCGTGATGCCGTCCGCCTTCTTCAGGCGGTCGATGACCGGCGGGGACTGCAAGGCGAAAAACACATCGATCTCGCCGTTCTCCAGGGCGATGGCCGCCGCCGTTTCGTCCTTGATGATGCGGAAGGTCACGGCGTCGAGGCTCGGCGCGCCGCCGAAATAGTCCTTGTTCGCGACCACGCGGACCTGGTTTCCGGGCGACCATTTGTCGAAAACGAACGGCCCGGTCCCGACCGGCTGCATGGCGTATTGCTTGTCACCGATCTCGGTCACCGCCTTGCGCGATGCGATCCAGCCCTGGTTGAAGTCCGTGAGCTTGTTCAGCAGGCCTGCATTGGGCGCTTCCAGAACGACCCGCACGGTGAGCGGATCCGGCGCTTCCACCCCCTTCACGCCTGCGAGCTGGCCCGCATAGCGGCTCTTGGTGTCGGGGTTCAACACGCGCTCCAGCGAGAACTTGACATCGTCCGACGTGAGCTGGCCGTAGCCCTTGTGGAACATCACGCCGTCGCGAAGCTTGAAGGTGTACGCGGTGCCGTCCTCCGATACGCTCCAGCTTTCGGCAAGATCGGGCAGGATCTTGTTGGTCGCCTGATCGTATTTCACCAGGCCGTTATATACGTGGCTGGCGACGGTCTGGTTCTCGATACCGAAGATTCGCGCAGGGTCCAGATTGCCGACATCGGACCCGATGCGCACACGTAGTTCAGCGGCGCCTGCCGAGGTGCCGATCAGCGCGGCGGACAGGATCAGCGCCAACGCACCGAAGGTTTCTCGCATGGTTTCTCCCCCTTTCAGGCGGTTCGGTGGGTGTCTTCTACTTGCGGTCGTCCCCGAATGGAGATGTCAGCCGGCAGCCCGGAGCCGGGAAGGGCCCGACAGGCCGTTCAGATAGCTGACGACCGCCTCGCTGGACACGACATCCGCGTATTTCGCATCCATATCGAACAGGTTGACGGTATGGGAAAGCTGCGCGCGGTCGGCCACGCAATCCTCCGGCACGACGGTCCTGAAACCGCCCGATACCGAATCGCACACCGTTGCGCGTATGCAGCCGCTGGTGGAATTGCCGACGACGACCGTCGTGTCCACACCGATCCCGGTCAGCATCGATTGCAGGTTGGTGCCGTAGAAGGCGCTCGGGAACTTCTTCACCATCAGATGATCGGAATCGAGCACCGGCAGGCGCGGATCGATGTCCACCAGCGGCGAGCCGTAGAGGAGGTTCTGCACCAGCCGCGCCTTCTTTGCGAACATGCCGGCGTCGGAAAGGTCCTTGTGATAGGCAACGGTCGTGAAGATCACCGGCGCCCCGACGTGGCGGGCGGCATCGAGTATGGCTGCGATGCGCGGAATATGCGCATCCATGTCGATATACATCTTTCCCGGTTCGGTTATGCCGCGGCACATGTCGATGACCAGAATGGCCGGCCGATTCCCGAAACCGGTGCGGTCGCTGAACCCGATATTGTCGTAATGGGATTGCTGGGTTTCCATGTCGTTGGTCGCGGTTTCGTCCATCTCATGCCTCCAGCAGTGAAAAGTCCGCCCGTCCCTGCGGACGACCCTTGCGACGGGAGCAGAGTATCGCCATTCGCCGCGTGTGGCCGTGCCGCCGCGCGAGAATCGTGCTGGATCGGGAAGTTGCCAGCGTCGATTTAGGGCATGCCGCTCCCTCCAAGTCAACCGCCGGTCCCGGCGGTGTCGGTAACAGGAGTTATGTCCGGTTTATGTACCAGATGATCTGTCCGGTTTTAGAAGGCTTCCAAGCCACGGAGGGTTTGGATGCGTCGAACGGATCAGGCACAGGGTTTGAGATTGATGAAGTTCGAGGAGATATACGGTCGCACGCTTGTGGGCGTTCTGGGCCAGGCGGAGGCAGCGGAGATACTGGGCGTGTCGGAGCGCACCTTCCGGCGCTGGCGCGATCGGTTCGAGGCGGAGGGTGCGGAGGGTCTTTACGATCGCCGCCTGGGCCGGGTGTCGGCGCGGCGGGCCCCGGTGGACGAGGTGGCGCGGGTGCTTGCGCTGTTCGACACCCGCTACTGGGACTTCACGGCGAAGCACTTTCACGAGAAGCTGGTATCCGAGCACGGCGGCGCGCGCAGCTACAACTGGGTGCGGTTGACCTTGCAGGCGCATGGTCGCTTGCGCCCGGCCCCCCGGCGCGGCGCGCACCGGCGCAAGCGCCCGCGGCGCGCGCTGCCCGGCATGATGGTGCACCAGGACGGCTCGCGCCATGAATGGGTGCCCGGCAGTTGGTGGGACCTGATCGTCACCATGGACGACGCCACGAGCGAGATCTACTCGGCTTTCTTCGTCGAGGAGGAGGGCACGATGTCGAGCTTCCGGGCGCTCTGCGAAGTGATCCGGGAGCGCGGGCTGTTCTGTTCGCTCTATGCTGACCGAGGCAGCCACTACTGGCATACGCCCGAGGCAGGCGGCAAGGTGGACAAGGACAACCCGACCCAGGTCGGTCGTGCCCTGCACCAGCTCGGTATCGAGCTGATCCCGGCATACTCGCCCGAGGCCAGAGGGCGATCCGAGCGCATGTTCGGGACTTTGCAGAAGCGCCTGCCGCAGGAACTCCGGCTCGCTGGCATCGCCGGGATCGACCGGGCCAACCGTTTCCTCAAGGACGTCTATCTGGCCCGGCACAACGCCCGCTTCCAGACCCCGGCCGAGGCCGAAGGCTCGGCCTTCGTTCCCTTCGCCGGCGCGCTCGACGATATCCTTTGCATCCAGGAGGAGCGCACCGTCTCCAACGATAACACCGTGCGCTACAAGCGCCGCCTCCTGCAACTTCCCGCAGACCGCCACCGCCGCCACTACGTCAAGGCCATGGTCAGGGTGCACGAGTATCCCGACGGTATTTTGGCCGTCTTCCACGGCCCCCGATGCCTGGCGCGATACCGGGCCACCGGCGAGCCCATCGATATCCCAACCCGGCAGGCCGCGTGATCCGCTTCGACGCGACCGGCCAAGGCCTGTGGGGCAGTGGACAGCCGCTCCGCGCCTGACCACTGCCCCACAGGCCAAAAACCCCAACAGAAGCGGTCAACTCATTTGGTACATAAACCGGTCAGTTCAAAATGTTCTCGACAGGGCGCACGGACGCACGGGCAAAAAGGGGTAAACTTTCGGTTGTGCGGTGACGCGGCTCGCCCGGAATTTCGGCCCTTGCCAGTTTCGTCATCGGGATGTCTGTGGCCCGGACGAAACGACGGCGGTAGCCGTCGCCACCCGTATCCTCGGCGCCACATGGCAGCGCCGCCGCAATCTCGTCGGCCCGGTGCTCCTAGGACTTCACGGCGGCCGGCACTTCGCCCAGCAGGCCCTTCAGCCGCTCCCGCTCTTACTCCTTGCGATGGTCCAGCCCGTTGGCCTTGCGCCGGCGCTCCGCCAAGGCGTCCGCCCGACACTTGATGCGGAGATGGCCCCTGTCGGGAAGCGCTCCGAACCGGCCGATGCGGACCTCGCCCCGCAATCTCGGAAGGTCCTCCCAGTCGAGCGGCAGCGCCGGGCCCGGCGCGAAAAGCTGCTGCCGCTTGCGCAGTTCGCGGAAAGTAGGCCAGCGGCAAGCGCCGCCCTCGCAGGCTGGTCCGGAGCGCGCAAGAGCTCCGATTCATTGACAACCGACCCGGGCTCTCCGCTATCATCCTGCCGCTAACGGACCCTGGTTTGCTGGGAGCGCGGCATGCGAGCGGCAACGAATTGGCTTTGGGGCGGCCTGTTCACTGCGGGAGCGCTTTACGGCCTTGCAATCCTGCAACGGGCCGAGGACCCCGGTTTTCTTTTCCATGGCCTGCTGTTCCTGGCCTTCTGCGTCGCCGCCGTCCTACTGACCGTTCGGGCGGCGCTCGCCCCGGCTCCGGCAGCCATGCTGTCCGACGACCGTCCGAACTATAACGAAGCCATCGTCCGCGCCGGCGTTATTGCATCGACTTTCTGGGGTCTGGTCGGCTTTGTCGCCGGTCTGTGGATTGCCTTGCAGCTGGCCTTTCCGGTGCTCAATTTCGACCTGCCCTGGACGAATTTCGGCCGCCTGCGCCCGGTCCATACGTCAGCCGTAATCTTCGCGTTCGGCGGCAATGTGCTGATCGCGACCTCGTTCCACGTCGTCCAGAGGACCTGCCGCACCCGGCTTGCGGGCCGTATCGCACCCTGGTTCGTCTTCTGGGGCTACCAGCTGTTCATCGTTCTTGCCGCGTCGGGCTACGTCCTCGGGATTACCCAGTCGAAGGAATATGCCGAGCCTGAGTGGTATGTCGATCTGTGGCTGACCCTGGTCTGGGTCGCCTACCTGCTGGTGTTCATGGCGACGCTGGCGCGGCGGCGTGAGCCGCATATCTACGTTGCGAACTGGTTCTACCTGGCGTTCATCGTCACCGTCGCCATGCTGCATCTGGTCAACAATGCAGCGCTGCCGATTTCGTTCTTCGGACCCAAGAGCTACGTCGCCTGGGCCGGCGTGCAGGACGCGCTGACGCAGTGGTGGTACGGCCACAACGCCGTCGGTTTCTTCCTTACCGCCGGCTTCCTCGGCATCATGTACTACTTCATTCCGAAACAGGCGGAGCGGCCCGTCTATTCCTACCGCCTGTCCATTGTTCATTTCTGGGCTCTGATCTTCCTCTACATATGGGCCGGACCGCACCACCTGCACTACACGGCGCTGCCGGACTGGGCGCAGACGCTCGGCATGACCTTCTCGATCATGCTGTGGATGCCGTCCTGGGGCGGGATGATTAACGGGCTGATGACACTATCGGGCGCCTGGGACAAGCTGCGCACGGACCCCGTGCTCCGAATGCTCGTCGTCTCCGTTGCGTTCTACGGCATGAGCACCTTCGAGGGGCCGCTGATGTCGATCAAGGCGGTGAACGCGCTCAGCCACTATACGGACTGGACAGTAGGCCATGTGCATTCCGGCGCACTCGGCTGGGTCGGCTTCGTCAGCTTCGGCGCGCTCTATGTACTGGCGCCAGCGGTATGGCGGCGGGAGCGGCTTTATTCGCTCCGGCTGGTCGAGTGGCATTTCTGGATTTCGTCGCTCGGTATCGTGCTCTACATCACCGCGATGTGGGTCTCCGGCATCATGCAGGGACTGATGTGGCGCGCATATGATTCGCTGGGCTTCCTGGAATATTCCTTTGTGGAAACCGTCGAGGCGATGCATCCCTTCTATGTGATCCGCGCGCTTGGTGGCCTGCTGTTCGTCGTGGGCGCCTTCATCATGGCCTACAATCTCTGGCGGACCGCCCGCGGCGATGTTCGCGAAACGGAACCCTTGCAGGCGCCGGGCCCGATGGCTCCGGCCGCCGCGTAGGGAGGCCGGGCAATGGCGAAATTCAACCACAAAACCGTCGAGAAGAACTCGATCCTGATGCTGGTGCTGACGCTGGTCGTCGTGTCTATCGGCGGACTGGTGGAAATCGTGCCGCTCTACTATCTCGACAGCACGATAGAGAAGGTCCGCGGCATGCGGCCCTACTCGCCGCTCGAACTGGCCGGGCGCAACATCTATGTCCGCGAAGGCTGCTACAATTGCCACTCGCAGATGGTGCGCTCGCTCCGCGACGAGGTGGACCGCTACGGACATTACAGCCTGGCCGCGGAGAGCATGTACGACCGCCCGTTCCAGTGGGGGTCGAAACGGACCGGGCCGGACCTCGCCCGGGTCGGCGGGCGCTATTCCGACGACTGGCACCGCGAACATCTGATCCGCCCGAAGAACGTCGTGCCGGAATCGATCATGCCCGGCTACGCCTTCCTGATGAAGCGCCCGGCCGATCTGGACGATATCGAGGCCGACCTCCGCGCCAATGCCGCGCTGGGCGTGCCCTATACGGAAGAGATGATCGCGAATGCCCGCACCGACGCGGCCGCGCAGGCGGACCCGGAGTCGGACGGGGCGGAAGCCGTCTTGGAGCGGTACCCGAAGGCGCAGCTGCGCGACTTCGACGGCAATCCCGACATGGTTTCCGAGATGGATGCCCTGATCGCCTATCTGCAGATGCTCGGCACGCTGGTGGATTTCGACGCCTACCGCGCCGAGGGCGAAGCGCTGCGCTGAGGAGGGCCGGATCATGGATTACGAGTCGGTCCGCACCTTCGCTGCCACCTGGGGGCTAGTCGCGCTTGTCGTCATGTTCCTCGCCGCCGTCGTCTATGCGCTCTGGCCGCGCAACCGCGCCAGGTTCCGGGATGCGGCAAGCATTCCGCTCAAGGAGGATTGACCATGGCCGGGAGGAACGGTCAGTCCGATGACGTCCCGACCACCGGGCATGAGTGGGACGGCATCACCGAGCTCGACAAGCCGCTGCCGCGCTGGTGGCTCTGGACCTTCTACGCCACCGTGATCTGGTCCGTCGGCTACTGGATCGCCATGCCGGCCTGGCCGATGGTCGAGGACTACACGCGGGGCGTGCTCGGCTATTCGCAGCGCGCCGTCGTCGCGGAGCGGCTTGCCGACAACCGCGCGATGCAGGCCCGTTATGTCGAGCGCATTGCGGAGGCTCCGCTTGAGGAAATCCAGGCGGATCCCGAGCTTCTGTCCTTCGCGCTCGCCGGCGGGCGGTCGGCGTTCGCCGTCAACTGCTCCCAGTGCCACGGCTCGGGAGCGGAAGGCTCCGCCGGATATCCCAATCTCAACGACGACGACTGGCTCTGGGGCGGCAGCCTGGAGGAGATCGCCTTCACGATCCGGCACGGGGTTCGCAACGAAAGCGACGAGGACGCGAGATTCAACGAAATGCCGGCTTACGGCCGCGACGAGCTGCTCGAACCCGGACAGATCGAGGCGGTCGTCCGCTATACGATGTCGCTGTCTTCCGGGGAGGGCGCGGCGGCGGAGGGCGAAGGCGCGGAGCTCTTCGCCGAGGAATGCGCCACCTGCCACGGCGAGGACGGCAAGGGCGTCATGGAACTGGGTGCGCCCAATCTCACCGACGCGATCTGGCTCTATGGCGGCGACTACGAAGCGATCCGCGCGCAGGTCGAGAACTCGCGGGGCGGCGTGATGCCGAATTGGGGCGGCCGGCTGCCGCCTGAAACGATCAAGCAGCTCGCGATCTACGTCCATTCGCTGGGTGGCGGCACTTAGCCCGCCTTCCGGCGGCGCCGGCTCCATGCCGGCGCATGGGGAGTTGCTCTCCGAACCGGGTATGCAGCGATGAATGCAGCGCCAGCCCAGCCGCAGACCGCCGATGTCGGCAGGATCGACGTCGAGCCGGTGAACGCTGCCGAGCGCCGTCCGCTCTACGAAAAACGGGCCAAGATCTTCCCGCGCGCCGTTTCCGGACGCTACCGAACGGTGAAATGGGCCGTGCTCGCGGCCACTCTCGGGGTCTATTACATCCTGCCCTGGATTCGATGGGACCGAGGCCCGAATGCGCCCGACCAGGCGGTGCTGATCGACTTTCCCGGACAGCGCTTCTACTTCTTCTTCATCGAGATCTGGCCGCAGGAGGTTTACTACATCACCGGCCTGCTCATCCTTGCGGCCCTCACCCTGTTCCTGGTGAGCAGCGTCGCCGGCCGCGTCTGGTGCGGATATGCCTGTCCCCAGACGGTCTGGACCGACCTGTTCATGTGGGTCGAGCGGCGCATAGACGGCGACCGCAATGCACAAATGCGCCTCGACCGCGCGCGCTGGACCGGGCGGAAGCTGGCCCGGCGGGCGGCGAAACACGGGGTCTGGCTGCTGATCGCGCTCGCCACCGGGGGCGCCTGGGTCTTCTATTTTGCGGACGCGCCGACGCTTGCCGCCGACCTCGTCCGGTTCGACGCGCCGATGGTGTCCTACCTGTTCATCGCGCTGCTGACCTGCACCACCTATCTGCTGGCCGGCCATGCGCGCGAGCAGGTCTGCACCTTCATGTGCCCCTGGCCGCGCATCCAGGGCGCGATGCTCGACGAACATTCGATGCTGGTGACCTATCGCCGCGAGCGGGGCGAGCCGCGCGGCTCCCACAAACGGGGCCAGAGCTGGGAGGGGCGGGGGGACTGCGTCGATTGCAGGACCTGCGTGGCCGTCTGCCCGATGGGGATCGACATCCGCGACGGCAACCAGCTCGAATGCATCAACTGCGCGCTCTGCGTCGATGCGTGCAACGACATCATGGACCGGGTCGGCCGGCCGCGCGGCCTGATCGCCTACGACACCGTGGCCGGCCTTGCGGACCCGTCCACCGAAGCCGCCGGGCGGCCGCTCTGGCGCCGCCTCAGCCTCATGCGCCCGCGCACCATGTTGTATGCCGTGTCGATTGCGCTGGTCGGCGCGGTCATGCTCGCCGCCCTGCTCTCGCGCGGCGACACGGAGATCACCGTCCTGCGGGACCGCAACCCGCTGTTCGTGCGGCTTTCCGACGGCAGCTTCCGCAACGGCTACACGGTCAAGCTCCAGAACAAGCGGCACGAGACACGCCGCTTCCGCATTCTGGCGGAAGGGCTGCCCGGCGCCGCTCTCTCCGCGGTCGGAGGCGGCGGCAGCGATGTTCCGGTCGGCCCAGACCGGCTCCGCACGCTGCGCATCTATGTCGCCGCGCCGATCTCGGCGACGCCGGAGGCCGTGACGCAGTTCGACATCGTGGCGGCCGACCTGGCGACGGGCGAGCGCTACCCGCACGCCACGACATTCCGGCGGGCGGAATGAGCGCCGGTCCGGGGCGCGGGGGACAGACGCCCGGTCGTCGGGTCGGCGTGCTGACCGGCCGGCGCGTGTTTGCCATGCTGCTCGGGTTCTTCCTGCTGGTTTTCGCCGTCAACGGTGTGTTCATCTATTTCTCGCTGAGCTCGCATCCCGGCACGACCGCGCGCGACGCCTATCGCGAGGGCCTGGACTACAACCGGGTGCTGGAGAACGCCGCGCGGCAGCAGGCGCTGGGCTGGCGGGCGCAAATCCTGGACGAGGACGGAACGGTCCGCCTGGTCCTGCAGGACGCCGCCGGCGCGGCCGTGGCCGGGCTTGCCGGCACGGCGCAGGTCGGGCGTCCCGCCAGCGATTCCGAGGACCGCATCCTGGACACGGCCGAAACCGCGCCCGGACGCTACGAAGCTGCAGGCCCGCCTCTCGGCCTGGGCCGCTGGAAGGTCGTCTTCGAGATGGAGGACGGCGCCGGGCGCGGCTTCCGGGCGGAAGACGAGATTCTGGTGGCGCGGTGAGCGCGCCGGCCGGAGCGCCCGCGGTTCGCGCCGACGACCTGTCGGCCTTCGTCGAGCGCGACGGGGACGGCACGGCCTCGCTCAACCTGCTCGTCAACGACGTGCATTGCGCGCATTGCATCGCCGCCATCGAGAGCGCCATGCGCGCCGAGCCGGGCGTTGTCGATGCGCGGGTGAACCTCACGGCGCGCCGGCTGCGCCTTGCCTGGCGCGACGGCGCGGCCGACCCCGGAGCCCTGGTGGAACGGCTCGACCGGCTGGGTTATCCGGCCGTGCCCTACAGCCCGGCTGCGCTCTCCGGCGCGGGCCGGCGGGAAGAGGCGATCCTGCTGCGCGCGCTCGCGGTCGCCGGCTTCGCCGCGGGAAATGTGATGCTCCTGTCGATCGCGGTCTGGGCGGGCGGCGCCTCCGGCATGGCGGACGCCACGAGGGCGCTGATGCATTGGATTTCGGCGCTGCTCGCGCTGCCGGCGATCGCCTATGCGGGCCTGCCGTTCTTCCACTCGGCCGCCGGGGCGCTCGCCGCACGCCGCGTCAACATGGACCTGCCGATTTCGGTGGCGGTCTGCGTCACCGCCGCGATCAGCCTCGCCGAACTGCTGGCCGAGCGCCCCGACGTCTATTTCGACGCCGCGCTCATGCTGCTGTTCTTCCTGCTGGTCGGCCGCTATCTCGACCTCAGGACGCGCGGCGCGATGCGCTCCACGGCGGAGAACCTGGCGGCGCTGGCGGCGGAGCCGGCGACCGTGCTCCGCCCGGACGGCGTGCGCGAGCTCGTCCCGTCCCGTGCGGTCCAGCCCGGCTCCAGGGTGCTGGTTGCGGCCGGAGAACGGATTCCAGTGGACGGAGACATCCTTTCGGGCCGGACGGTCATCGACCGCAGCCTGCTGACTGGCGAAGCAGCGCTGGAAGCTGCCATGCCGGGAGATCGGGTTTATGCCGGCACGGTCAATGCGGGCGATCCCGTAACCCTGAGCGCAGTCGCCGCCGGCGACGGCACGGTGCTGAACGAGATCGTGCGCCTTTCGGAAGCCGCCGAGCAGGGCCGCTCGGCCTATGTGCGCCTCGCCGACCGGGCGGCCCGGCTTTACGCGCCCGTCGTGCACGGACTGGCGCTGCTTGCCTTCGCGGGCTGGTGGGGTCTCGGCGGCCTGCCGCTCCGCGATGCGCTGCTGATCGGCGTTGCGGTGCTCATCATCACCTGCCCCTGCGCGCTCGGGCTCGCCGTGCCCGCGGTGCAGGTGGTCGCCTGCAACCGGTTGCTGAGAAACGGCGTGCTGGTCAAGGCGGGGGACGCCCTGGAACGCCTCGCCGCCGTCGATACCGTCCTTCTCGATAAGACGGGCACGCTCACCTTCGGGCGTCCCGAGATCGTCGGGCGCGATGCGCTTGCGGAGGACGACCTCTTGCTGGCGGCCTCGCTGGCGGGCGCGAGTCGGCATCCCCTTTGCCGGTCGGTCCTGCGAACCGCCGGCCCCGTCCCGGTCCGCGAGGATGTGCGCGAGGAGACAGCGATGGGCCTCGCGGCCGGGTCGGGAGAGACCGAGACCCGCCTCGGCAATCGCGTCTGGTGCAGGGTTTCCGGGCCCGGCGGCGAGCATCCGGACGGGCCCGAATTGTGGCTTCGCCGCCCGGGCCGGGAGCCGGTACAGTTCCGCTTCGCAGACAGCCTCCGCCCGGATGCGCCGGCCTTCGTCTCCTGGCTGAAGCGGCAGGGCTTCGCCGTCGAACTGTTCTCCGGCGACCGGACGCCGGCAGTCCGGAGCACCGCCGAAACCCTCGAGATCGACGCATGGAAGGCGGACGCCCGCCCCGCCGAAAAGCTCGCCCGCCTGGATGCGCTGAAGCGGGCGGGCCATCGCGCGCTGATGGTGGGCGACGGGCTGAACGACGCGCCGTCGCTTGCCGGCGCCGACGCCTCGATTTCGCCGGCGGCCGGCGCCGACCTCGCGCAGACGGCGGCGGATATCGTCTTCCAGGGCGACCGCCTCGAAAGCGTCGCCATCGCCATCCGGACCGCACGCCGGGCGAGAAGGCTCGTGTTTCAGAACTTCGCGCTGGCGGCGGCCTACAATGCGCTCGCTGTGCCGCTCGCGGTCGCGGGCCATGTCACGCCGCTGATCGCGGCCGCCGCCATGTCGGCCTCCTCCATCGCAGTCACGCTCAATGCGCTGCGCCTGGGGCGCGCGGGCCGGAGCCCGTTCGCATGAACATGCTGCTGATCCTCATTCCGGCCGCCCTGCTGCTGGGCCTTGTCGGCCTCGGCGCCTTCCTCTGGGCCTTGAAGAGCGGGCAGTTCGACGATCTCGACGGCGCCTCGGAGCGCATCCTGATCGACGAGGAGGACCGCGACCGCGGCAGTTGAGCTGCCGGTCCGTCTATGCGGGGTCCCAGTCCGCCGTGCCGAGCACGTCGCGATAGCAGTGCCAGCTTGCATGGCCCAATAGCGGGAAGAACAGGATCAGCCCCAGAAACAGCGTCGCGATGCCGACGGCGGTGAAGATCGCGATCAGCCACGCCCACAGCATCATGGGCATGAAATTGTCGCGGACCGATGCGAGGCTTGCGATGGTCGCCGTCATCGCATCGACTTCCCTGTCCACGATCAACGGGATGGAAACCGCCGAAATCGCGTAAGCCGCGAAGGCGAGCACGGCCCCGACCGCGGTGCCGACCGCAAGGAAGGTCGCGCCCTGCATGGAAAGGAACAGCGACTCGAACAGGCCGTCGAGCGGCGGCGTCGAAGAGCCGAAGAAGAGCGCGAACAGCAGCGTCGCAATCCGTATCCAGAGCAGCGCGAACAGCAGCAGGACCATCCCCATATAGGCAAGCTGCAGGGGCGCATGGCGAACCGCCCCCAGCACGTCCGGCAGGCCAAACGCTACCCCCTCGTTGTACCGGCGGCTCATCTCGTAGAGGCCGACTGCGATGAGGGGGCCGCCGAACATGAAGCCCGCCGCCAGCGGCAGGAACAGATAGACCGCATCGGCGTAATAGAGGCAGGCAAGCACGGCGTAGCTCAGCAGCGCGACGAACAGGCCGTACCCCAGGCTGATCGCCGGGCGCCGCCACATGTCGCTCCATCCAGCCGAAAGCCAGCGCCAGACATTGTCCGACCGGACAGGTCGGACCTGAATATCGGCCAGAGACACCGCTGTCATGTCCGCGCTCCTGTCTGTCCACCCGAAGGTCGTCGCGAGCCCGCTTGCCGCTCCTTACCGGAACACCCATTCGGCGCGAGCGTCGCGACCTAGTCCTCGCACTATGGCGCAGGCGGTTCCCCCGGTCCACCGGGAGCGGTACAGGAACATGCGTGCGCTGAAGTGGGCGGCCGGGATCGAACGGGCGCATTGGAACGTGTCGACAAATACGTCATGTTCGCCGAGTGCTTTCTATTAATCGTTGCATTACAAGGAATTAGGGCCTCTTGCAGAACCGTGGAGCGGACGAGTTTTCTGCGTTGAGATGATTTGATTTGGGGGTAGGTGTTTTCGGTTCCGGGGTCGCCTTGCGATATCTTGGGTTTGTACCATCCACAAGCGACCGCGTAGGCGACCCCGATGAACCTTGGGACGAAGCTGTCGGATTTCTGGCGTCGATTTCAAGGGGAGTTGTTCCCGGCGCTTTTGGAGGAGGTCGGTCCTCTGCTTAGGCCGCACAGGCGTTTTGTGGCGGCGCTGGATCTTGTCGGTGTGGAAGGCTTTGTCGGCGCGTTGGGAAGCGGTCCGGGTCGTCCGCCGGAGGATCGTAGCGCTCTTGCGCGGGCCTTTCTCGCCAAGGCCTTGTGGGACCTCCCGACGAACCGGCACCTGATCGACAGGCTCGGGGTAGACCCGGCATTGCGGCGTCTGTGCGGCGGGGGCCGTGTCGGGGCTATTCCGAGCGAGGCGACGTTTTCTCGGGCGTTTGCCGAGTTCGCTGCCTCGCGTCTTGCAGAGAGGATGCACGAGGCGCTGGTGGTCGATGTGCTGGGCGAGGCTCTCATCGGCCATATATCGCGCGACTCGACGGCCATTGAAGGGCGGGAGAAGGCGGTTGCTAAGCCGAAGGTTGAGACGCCGAAGCGCCGGCCCGGCCGCCCCCGCAAGAGCCTGCCCCGGGCTTGTTCCGGGGGCGAGGAGAGACCGAAGGCGCTCTCCCGTCTTGAGCGTCAGGTGAACGACATGAGCCTCAAGGCGGTGCTCGACGACCTCCCGAAGGCCTGCGACCGGGGGACAAAGAAGAACACACGCGGCATGCTGGAAACTTGGCGGGGCTACAAGCTTCACATCGGCACGGCCGACTGCGGCATTCCGCTCAGCCCCATCCTCACCTCCGCCTCCGTCCACGACTCCCAGGCCGCCATTCCCCTGGCCACCATGACCGTCGGGCGGGTCGTGAACCTCGACGATCTCATGGACGCCGCCTATGACGCGTATGAGATACAAGCGATCAGCGAACGCCTCGGTCATGTCCCGATCATCGACACCAACCTGCGGCGCGACAAGGCGCTCAAGGAAGCGCTCCAGCGTGAGGCCCGGGCCCGGCGCCCGATGCCCGAACCAATCGTTACCGCATTCGCACCGCCGTAGAGAGGACCAACGCCCGGCTCAAGGACGAGTTCGGCGCACGCCATGTCCGCGTGCGCGGCCCTACCAAAGTCGCATGCCATCTGATGTTCGGTCTGCTCGCCCTGACCGCCGATCAGGTCATCCGCCTCGCCGGCTCATAAACCCGGGCCACCCCGCGCTGATACTAGCGGTTGTCCGGCGTCAGCAGTCGGGTGATCGTTGTGTCACTCCCGCGCTCTACGCCGGAGAACATACCGTCGGCTCGTAATCGGCCGTGGACGCACTATCCGCTGTTCGGGCGAAATCCCGACAATCCCGATAAAGGGCGGCTTCTATCCGGCTGGACACCCGAAGCGCGGACTCACGCACCGAGTCCCGCGCCAGATGCGCGTAGCGCGCCGTCGTCTGAACCTGGCTGTGGCCGAGCAGCCGACCGATCGCCGGCAGGCTTTCGCCGAGCGCCAGCGCCCGCGACGCGAAGCTGTGGCGGCAGTCATGCAGGCGCATGTCCTGGAGCCTGGCGCGCTCCTTGATTCGTATCCAAGGGCGCTGCAGCTCGCTCAGGCGGCTGCCCGGCCGCATGCCCGGAATGACGTGCGGGTTGCCCTCGACCCGCGGGATGCGCGCCAGCAGTTCGGCCGCAGCCGGCGACAGCTGCATCCTCCGGGGACCGGTCTTGCTGTCGCCGAGCCGCATCTCGCGCGCCTCAAGGTCGACATGGTCCCAGCGCAGGTTGAGGACCTCGTTCTTGCGGCACCCGGTCAACAACAGGAGGCGGATCGCCATCGCCGCATACATGCGGCTGCCTCCGTTCCCTTCCTCCTCGTCCAGCACCCGGCCGAGGCGGCGGAACTCCCTGTCGGTCAGGAAACGCTCGTGGCGGCGCGGCCGGTTCATCGAGACCTGCCGGCAGGGATTGCTGCCCTCCGGGATCAGCTCCCGCTCCTCTGCCGCCCGGTAGATGCGGAACAGCATCTCGACCGCCCGGTTCGCCGCCGAGGGCGTCGCGGCGAGCGAATGGTGAAGCGCCGAGACCGCCGCATGGTCCACGGACAAAGCCGGCTTCCTGCCCAGCGCCGGCAGGACGTGCTTGCCGATGACGCTGCGATAGACCTTCGCCGACGCCGGCTTCAGGCGCACTTCGACTATTTCTTCGAGATAGACCGCCGCCAGGTCCGCGACCGTCGGCCCCTTCGCCTCCATCACGGCCATCGGCTCCGGAATGGGGTCTTCGCCTGCCTTGATCCTGGACACGATCAGCGCCGCGCGTCGGCGCGCCTCCTCCGGCGTGATGACGCCGTGGCGCCCGACCGTCACCCGCTTGCCGTTCTTGCCGCCCGTGCGCGTCTGCACGACATAGACCTTGCGCCCGGTCGGATAGACCCTGACCCCGAAGCCCAGCAACTCGCTGTCCCAGAATACCGTGTCCTTGTCCGCCTTCAGCTTCTCCACCGTGCTTCGCGAGATCGTCGTGCGTCTGAGCTTCGCCATGTCCTGTTTCCTGATTTCGCCCGGCGCTATGCCGCGTCGGCTTCGTCACCTGCATCACGGGACAGGAGGTCGGCGCCGATGCTGTCCCCGACCTTCGCCGCCGAGGCCCGCTCGGTGTCGCGCGCGAGATGGGCGTATTTCACCGTCGTCATCACCGTCCTGTGGCCGAGCAACCGGGCGATGACCGGCAGTCCCTCGCCGACCTCCAGCGCCTGCGAGGCGAAGGAGTGGCGAAAGTCATGAAGGCGCACGTCCTCAAGCCCCGCCCGCGCCCGCAGCTTGTTCCAGAACGGGTCGATCCGCCTGAGGCGGTCGCTCCGGTCCCGCCCGGCGATCACCCAGGGATTGCCCTCGATGCGCGGTATGTGCGCCAACACACGCTCCACGGCCGGCGTCAGCGGCACAGGCCGGGGGCCGGTCTTCGAATCGAGAAGCCGCACTAAAAGAAGACATGAGTCCCAAATCGAGGCCGCCGGTATCAGCTCGTCCGCTGCCGGCGGGGGCCGGCAAATATCAGTGTCGCGAGGAGCGATATCGTGATCATCGGCAGGATGCCGATATTGATCCAATTCCAGCCGAAATCCTCCAGGATGCGGCCGGAGAAGAGGGACGAGAGGGCGATGGAGCCGAAGACGACGAAATCGTTGACGCCCTGCAGCTTGGCGCGCTCGGCGGGCGTATGCACCTCGGTCAGCAGCGAGGAAGAGCCTACGAACATGAAATTCCAGCCAACGCCATTCAGGAACAGTGCGACGGCGAAATGCATGAACGCGATGCCGGAGAGATTGACGGCCCCGCAGACGGCGATCAGCGCGATACCCGCGAGGATGACCGGCCGGGCCCCGAAGCGGGACACCAGATGGCCCGTGAAGAAGGCCGGGAGATACATGCCGACCATGTGTACTTGCATGACCGTCAGGGCATCGACTTCGCTGAAGCCGCAACTCAGCATCGCCAGCGGCGTCGGGCTCATCACCAACGACATGGTGGCGTAGCTGGCCGCCGCCGCCAGAATGGCCACGATACAGGCCGGCTGGCGCAGGATTTCGAGCAGCGGCCGGCCTGTCTCGCGGCGCTCTTCCGCGCTCAGCCTGGGAATGCGCACAAAGGCGACGATGCAGAAAGAGAGGACGTAGAGACCGACCAGGGAAAGATAGCTCCCCGCGTAGAACACGGGCTCCAGCCAGCCGAGCGTGTGCTTGCCCAATTCGGGGCCGATGACGGCCGCCAGCAGCCCGCCGGCCAGCACCAGGGAAATCGCCTTGGGCCGGAACTCCGGCGTTGCGGCGTCGGCGGCGGCGAAGCGGTAGAAGATCGCGAAGCCGTTGAACCAGCCGATCACGAACACGCCGAGGCAGAAACCCCAATAGCTCATGTTGTAGATCGCTTCGACGGCGATCAGCGCCCCGACGCATCCGAGCACGGTGCCGAGCATGAATCCCGCGCGCCGGCCAAGCCGGCGCATGAGCAGGGACGCCGGAATCGCCATGGTCATCACGCCACCATGGTGGAAGAAGAGCGGCGCGGTCGCCCAGCCGGGGTCCTCGGCCAGCATCTGGCCCACCAGGGGCGCGGTCGAGATCATCAGCGCCGTGCCGGAAATGTAGAGCGCCTGGCAGATGGCCAGCAGCAGCACATTGCGCCTGACGGGATCGTTGAGCATTACGGGGCCGGCCGGAACGGGAAACGCTCGATCTTACCCGCGAACGGGGCCGGTCTGCGCCACAAAACTGCGCATGGGTCAGGACGCCCCGTCGCGCACGAACGGGTAGATCCGGATCATGTCCTGGCCCGGATCGGAGTCCGCGAAGGCGGCAACGGTGTCGTAGGCGCGGAAGATGGTCGGGCACGGTGCGCCGTCCGCATCGGCGGTTTCGACGAACAGTCCGAGGTCCTTCTTCACAAGATGGGCTTCGGCGCCCGACCCGTCGAATTCGCCCGTTGCGACATGCTTCGGGAAGGCATGGAGCGTCGTGAAGTTCTGCCCCGTGCTGGCGTTGATGACCGCCAGCATGGTCGCGACATCGAGGCCTGCGCTCTCGCCATAGGCGACGGCTTCCGTGGAGGTGACGAGGGTGGAGATATTGAGAGCGTTGTTGACGAGCTTCATCGTCTGGCCGAGCCCCGGCTCCAGCCCGACATGGAAGATCGTTCGCGACCAGGATTCGACCATCGCGCGCGCCCGCTCGAGCACGTCTTCGGGGCCGGAGGCCATGCTGGCGAGCGCGCCTTCCTCCGCGCGGAACTTCATGCCCGAGACGGGGCTGTCCAGATAGGCGATGCCAGACTCGGCCAGGATGCGGGCATTCTCGCGGGCGGCGGCCGGGCCGATTGTGCAGGTATCCACCACGATCTGCCCCCTGCGCCCGGCTGCCGAGATTTCCAGCACCACCTCGCGATTGGCGGCGACCGTCGGCAACGAAAGCGCGACGATGCCGGCCCGGCGCGCGACCTCGCCATTGGATTGCGCCACGGTCGCGCCCGGCGGCGCCCGATCCGCCGTGCCGGCAATATCATGCACGACCGTCTCGCGCCCGGTCGCGGCGGCGTGCCGCGCCATCGGGCCGCCCATGTTACCCAGACCGATAAACCCCAATGTCCCGTCCGCCACGATGCTCTCCTCCCGTTTGCGCCAGCATACCGCCATTCGCCGCGCGCCGTAGATTCCCGATTTCACATCGCGGCGCCGGGATTGTAGGCTTGCATTTTCGCGCCTTGGGAGAGGAGCTATCCGGACCGGATTTGCAGAAGCGGAGCGAACCCGTTTCCGAAGCCTGCTGGCGCTGGCGGCCGGCAGTTCCTATGACGGCGAGCGCGAAGCGGCGCTGGCGGCGGCCCGGCGGCTGGCGGCGCGCCACGGCATGTCGCTTGCCGAAGCGGCCCGCACCGGCGGCGAACCGGACCCCGTGCGCGAGGAAACCCCGTTCGAGCGAATGCGCAGGGCGCGGGCGGCGGCGCGGGCGCATGCGTTCCGGGAAAGCGAAAGACAGGCGGATGAAGAGCGCGCCCGCTTCCGGGCCGCCCGGGAGGATGCGCTCCGGCGGGGGCTGGACCGCGAGGAGGAATCGCCGCCGAGACGCGCGGGGTACAGCTTCGTGTGGCGGAGCCGGCGCCGGATGGAGCCCGAGCAGCACGCGGCGGTGCTGCTCAACGAAACGCGCCTGCCGTTTTCCGAAATCGCGGAGATCACCGGCCTTGACCGTTATGCGGTGGTCGGACTCAAACTCAAGCTGCGGGGCGCGGTCTGAGCCCGGAGGCTGCTTCGCGCCCGGCTGGTGCTGCACGGCCTGTTGAAGGATTGCAGGGATGAGCGACCTGCTCGATGAACTCGCGCGCCGCCGGGCCGTGGCGGAAGGGCATGGCGGCGAGGCGAAGGTCGCCCGCCAGCGCCGGGCCGGCAAGCAGGTGGCGCGCGAGCGGGTCGCGATGCTCATGGATGCCGGCAGCTTCACCGAGATCGGCGGGCTTGCGACGCACGCGCCGACCCGCGTGACGCCCGTGAAAGACAAGGTAACGCCGGCCGACGGCGTCGTGACCGGTTTCGGGCGGATCGACGGGCGTGTCGCCGGTGTGGTCGCCGAGGATTTCACCGTGCTGGGCGGCTCGCTCGGCCTGGTGAATTTCGCGAAGAAGCACCGGATGATCGAATTGGCCCTGCGCGACCGGGTGCCGCTGATCTGGCTGTTCGACGGGGCCGGCGCGCGCACGGACGAGTATATCGGCGAGGGGCTTGCGCCGATGCACCATTTCATGGATGTGGCGCGCCTCTCCGGCACGGCGCCGACAATCGCGGCGGTGCTGGGTCCGACGGCCGGAGACAGCTCTCTCCTGGCTTCCATGATGGAGTTCATCGTGATGGTGAAAGGCGAGGGGATGCTGGCCGCCGGCGGCCCGCCGCTCGTCGAGATGGGCACGGGCGAGCGCGTCTCGAAGGAGGAACTCGGCGGCTGGGAGGTGCATTGCCGGATCTCGGGCGTCGCCGACAATGCCGCGGAAGACGAGGCGGACGCGATCCGGCAGCTGAAGCGCTACCTCTCCTTCATGCCCGCAAACGCCTGGGCCTGGCCGCCGCGGGCGGAGGCGGCGCCGGCGCCCGAGGGGGCGGAGGAGGCGTTGCGCAGCCTCATACCGGCGAACCGGCGCCGCCCATACGACATGAAGAAGGCCATTTCGGCGATCTTCGACCGGGGGAGCTTCTTCGAGCTCAAGCCCGGCTATGCCCGCATGATGATTACCGGCTTCGCGCGCCTCCATGGCCGGGCGGTGGCCGTCGCGGCGAACCAGCCGCAGGTGATGGCGGGCGCGATCACGGCTGCGGCCGGGCACAAGCTCCGCCGCTTCATCGACCTCGCGGCGGCCTATCACCTGCCGGTCATCTTCCTGACGGATACGCCCGGCGTGATGACGGGACCGAAGTCGGAACGGGAGGGCGCGCTTCGGGTCGGCATGGCGGTCGCCAGCAGCTTCGCCTTCGCCGCCACGCCGCTGGTGACGGTGGTGCTGCACAAGGCGTTCGGCTATGGGGCGGCGGCGATGGGCGGCTACGGCGCCGGGCAGTCGGCGGTGCTCGCCTGGCCGATGGCCGATTTCAACGCCATCCCGCTGGAAAGCGGCATAAGGGCGGCTTACAGGGCGGAGCTCGAAAGCGCCGAGGACCCCGATGCGCTTTACGAACGGCTGGTCCGGGAATATGGCCGCCTCTGCGGCGCATGGCCGGCTGCCGAAGCCATGAAGATCGACGATGTGATCGACCCGGCGGAAACGCGCCCGCGCCTCATCGAAGCCCTCGACCGCGCCGAAATGCGCCGCACAGAGGCGCCGGGCCCGACCATGCGCCACGGCGTGATGCCCTGAGACGGGATACTATTTTCGACAAACCTGCAGGACTTCACCGGCATTATGGTGCGTCATGCGAGGCGCACAATACAAACGGACACGGCGACGGCGATGAAGAACAGCACAACCGCCATAATGTAGATCGCCTTCCGGATAGCCTTGAACTCCTGCAGGAAGTCCAACCTCATCTCTTGCGACAAGGCGAGGTCTTCATTCTGGCGGCGATTGAAATACACCATTGCTTCCTCGATGCGGTCGAGGCGTTGCTCGGTGGTGAGGTCGTCGGCCATTCGTCATCCCTCTGCATGTCGGGGCTGGACGAAGAATGCTCTGATACACCCGGCACGATCCGGGAGCCCCGGAAGCGTTGGAAAGACAAAGTCTGACACACGCCGAGGGCAGGAGTCGAGGAGTCCCGCCGGCGCGTTACGGCAGGCGGTATTTCTCGATGACCTCTTCGTTGAGCTCGATGCCGAGGCCCGGCCGATCCTCCATCTCCAGGCAGCCGTCCTCGAAGGACCTGACAGGCAGGTCGCAAAGGTCCCGGCGCAGAGGGTTGGGCTCCTCCCGGTTCCAGTCGCTCTGCATGTATTCGTAGATGAGGAAATTGGGCGCGTAGGTCGCCAGATGCAGCGACACCGTCATGATGATGTTGGATGAGCTGCCGGTATGCGGGGCGTAGAGCACATGGAAGGCCGACGCCATGTCGGCGATCTTGCGCGCTTCGGTAATGCCGCCTGCGCGCGCGGCGTCGTGTTGCACGATGTCTATCGCGTCACGCTTGAAGAAGCGGGCGAAGCTGAAACGGTTGAAATCGGCTTCTCCGGTCGCGATCCGGATGCCGAGCTTCTGGCGGAGGAAGGCGTAGCCGTCAATGTCGTCCGGCGCGAGCGGTTCTTCGTACCAGTAGAGGCCGAGCGCCTCGAGCGCCCGGCCGACCTGGAGCGCAGTCTTGCGGTCATGCCCGTAGCCGCAATTCGCGTCCGCCATCAGCGTGATGCCGTCGCCGGCATGGGCCCGGATCTGCTCGACGGTGCGGATTTCGCGCCGCCACTCCATCGGGTCCTTGCCGATCTTGATCTTCATCGCGTTGAAGCCGCGAGCCTTGTGCGCATCGATCTCCTCGCGAAGAATCCCGATGTCGCGCAGCCTGAGAGACGAGGCGTAGGCCCAGAGCTTCGGGTTGGTCCTGCCGCCGAGCAGGCGCCACACGGGGACGCCCGCCGCCTTGCCCCATATGTCCCAGAGCGCGGTGTCGATGCCCGCCATGGCTTCCAGGTAGAAGCCCTTCTGGTGGCCCCGGTTCATCATCACGGACCAGAGCAGGTCCCAGAGATATTCGACGTCGCGCGGGTCCTTGCCGACCAGCAGCGGGGCGACATAGTCCACGATGTCCCTGAGCGCCGTTCCCGAAAGCCGCGCCATGCACTCGCCGACGCCTTCGATGCCGTTATCCGTGCGGATGCGGACGATGACCGAGCGGTATTCCCTGAAGACGACCCCTGCGACCTCATCGGCCCGCGGCATGCTGATGGGGGCGGCGATTCCCTTCTTCATCGGGACGGCCAGCGCAACGGCTTCGACATCCACGATCTTCATCGCCGCCTCCCGCCGCCTGAGGATCCGGCCGCGGCCCGCGCCCGTCTCCGGCGTCTTCTTCGGCTAGAGGCCGAAATCAACGGGCTTCCCGTGCGCATGCGCAAAGGCCCAGTAGAGCTCCCGCGCCCGGCGTGCGACCGGGCCGGGCTGGAAGTCGCGCTCCTCGATGCGACTTGCCGGAATGACCTTGGGCGCATTGCCGGTGGCGAACACCTCGTCTGCCTCCAGCAGCTCTTCCAGCTCGACCGTCCGCTCCTCGACTTCATGGCCGTCGTCGCGCAGCAGCCCGATCATGCGCTGGCGGGTGATGCCGTTGAGGAAAGTGCCGTTGTCGGCGGGTGTGGCGACCTTGCCGTCCCGGACCATGAACAGGTTGGCGGTCGCGAATTCCGCCACCTTGTCGTCCGGGTCGAGCACCAGGGCGGTCGAGAATCCCCGCTCGCGCGCCTTGCGGAGCATGCGCTGCACATTCGGATAGAGGCAGGAGGCCTTGGCATCCGTCGGCGCCATGGCAGGGCGCGGGCGGCGTTCCTCCGCGAGGGCTGCCGTCACAGTCGCATCGGGGGCCGGCAACGGCATCTCGAACAGCGTCAGCATGAAGCGCGTGGACTCGGCCTCGGGCTCCACGAAGCCGTCATCGGCCCAGAACAGCGGGCGGATATAAAGCTCCGTCGCCTCCGGGAACCGCCCGACGCCCTCGACAGCCAGCGCGGCGATTTCTTCCGCCGAGATTTTCGGCGCAAGGCCGAGCGCACGCGCGGAGGCGATGGCGCGCGCCGCATGGCGGTCGAGGTCCGGCATGACGCCCTCGAATGCCCGCGCGCCGTCGAAGACGACAGAGGCCATCCAGGCCGCATGGGTCATCGGCCCGAAAATCGGCGGGTTGCCGGCGCGCCACGCCCCGTCGAGCCAGGTTTGCGGCTCCATCATTCGTTCCGCCAGACAGGCGGGCGCTTTTCGGCGAAGGCCTTGGGCCCCTCGATATAGTCGGCGCTGCCGATCAGCACATGCTGCTCTTCATAGGTACGGGCGATAGCCGTCCCGAGCGTCGCCTCGTTCATGCCGGCATAGACCGCCTCCTTGGATGCGCGAATCGAGATCGGCGCGCATTCGAGAATCTGCTCGGCCCAGCGCCGGGCGCCTGCTACGGCCTCGCCCTCGGGAACGACCTCGTTGACGAAGCCGAGCTCCTTGCCTTCCGCCGCGCCGACGCGCCGCCCGGTCAGGATCATGCCGAGCGCCTGCTTCTGGCCGATCATGCGCGGCAGGCGGTGGACGCCGCCCGCGCCCGCCATGAGGCCGACGCGCGGCTCCGGCAGGGCGAAGATCGCGTTTTCGGCCGCGACAATCAGGTCGCAGGCAAGCGCGGTCTCGAAGCCGCCGCCCATCGCGAAGCCATTGACAGCGGCGATAACGGGCTTGTTGAGGCCGTAGCGTTCGGTGAGCCCGGCGAAGCCGGTCGGGCAGCGCTTGCGGACATTCCCTTCCGCCTGGAAGCGCAGGTCGTTGCCGGCGCAGAACGCCTTGTCGCCTGCGCCGGTGACGATGGCGACCCAGAGCTCGGGGTCGGCGGCGAACTCGTCCCAGACTTCCGCAAGCTCGAAATGCGCCGGGAAGTGCAGCGCGTTGTAGCGCTCCGGGCGGTTCAGGGTGACGATCAGCAGGCGCCCGTCGCGTTCGACGGCGCAGAATTCGCGTTCGGCCATGGGGCCCTCCCTCAAAGTCGCGGGGATTATAGACCCCCATGCCGCCTTGTCGTCACCGCCTGGGTGTGGAGTTGACATCGCTGAAGCCGAGCGCGATATAGCGATTGTCGGGTGCCCTCGATTGGCTCGATATGGTTCGCCCAGCCTGACATCATTCACCCTCCGCCCAGAGGGCTTTTTGCTGGGGCCGCCGACGTCGGGATTGCACTGGCACCGGACCTGTTGCAGATCGCCCGCGTCTTTAGGCGAGGGGCGCACTCTACTCTCCGAGGCACCCTCGCTAGGTCGCGGCGGCCGGGAGCCGGAGGAAGGAGATGCCCATGGAAGACAGAGACCATCTTAGCAACGAAGTAAGCGTCAATGCAGAATTGACCGATACAGGCATTTCGGCCCGGACACGGTCGCGTGCAGTATCTGCCCTTGACCGACTTGGCGGAGCCATATTGGATATCCCTGCGGCTATGTTGGAGAACACAGCCAACCGCATTCGGAATAAAGGTCGTATGGCAGCGGCTCTCCAAGGGGCCGCAATGCAGAGAATTGAAGAGAATGAGGACTTGAGATCAGCAATCGATGCTATATTGACATCTGGAATTGATTCGCTCGTCAACAAAAAATACGTCATGGAACGTGCCGTTATACATCTTTCTTCTAGCGATCAAGATGAAGACGTTGATGCCGATGAGGTTGACGCCGACTGGCTCAACAATTTCTCTGGATATGCCGAGAAAGCAAGTTCGGAGAAGGTTCGCGATCTATGGGGAAGAGTATTGGCTGGAGAAATCCGCCGTCCTGGGGCGTTCTCGTTATCAACACTGCGACTTCTAGCTGAACTAGATAAGACATTAGCTGCCGCATTTGAGCAGGAAGTTCAATATCGGTTTTCTGGAGAATTTATCTTTCGGGAGGCAAGTGGTAACTTGGAAGGCAAACAGCTTGAGCGGATTTTACTGCTGGAGCAAGCTGGATTACTTCAACATGCTTCTCCGATTGGAGGTATTCAGAGATTCTTCTCGGTGAATGAACAAAACACCGTAGTTCTTTCCGAGGGTCATATGTGCATTGTTCTCGTGTCTGGAAATAACCAGCCTATCAAGTGTCCCGTTATCCCTCTCACTCGCGCCGGCAGAGAGATTGCCACTATATTACCGCCGGTTGATCCTATAGAGGTTCTAAGACGACTTGGAGAGACAGTGAAGGATAGTGTTATTGAGATACGAATACATCGTCTATTACAGAGAGTTAACGATGAATTTACTATAGTGCAAGAGCCGTTAGAAATTCTGAAATGATGAGCCTCTTGCAGAACCGTCGAGCGGACATGGTTTCTGCGCTGATCTGAGATGATTTCGGTGTAGCTGTTTTCGGTTCCGGGGTCGCCTGGCGGTATTTTGGGTTTGCAACAGCCACAAGTGACCGCGGAGGCGACCC
>JAJECF010000216.1 GCA_022822125.1 Alphaproteobacteria bacterium | reverse complement strand
GTCGAGCCCTACGCCTGGCTCAAGACCACGCTGGAGAAGATCGCCGCCGGCCACCCCAACAGCCGCATCGACGAACTGCTCCCCTGGAGCTTCAAGCCCCCGTCAAGCTGAAAGCAGGGTGCCTCCGCCGCACCGCTTACGTTTTATCGATATGACAGCACCGATCCCGAGCGTACGCATGCGGACCTGCGCGAAGCCTATCTGCTGACCTTCGGGGAGTGGGGCGAGAATTCCTGGGAGCTCCGGCTGGGGCTCGACCGGGTCTTCTGGGGCGTGGCCGAGTTGAACAACCTCGTGGACATCGTCAACCAGCCGGACCTTATCGAACATCCGCGCGACCGGCCCAAGCTGGGTCAACCCATGGCCCATCTGACGGTTTCCGGCGACTGGGGCATCGCCGAATCACTTGTGCTCCCCTATCATCGCAAGCGCGCCTTTCCGGGGCGCAAGGGACGCCACCGGTTGCGCTTTGCGATCGATGGCGACGCCAGCTACGAGAGCGGCGCAGAAGAGCGCCATACGGATTTCGCCTTGCGCTACGGCAATGCCGTGGGCCTGCTCGATTTCGGCCTGACGGCCTTTGTCGGCACGAGCCGCGAGCCCTCGTTTCCCGCCAGCCTGCAGGCGGAAGACAAGCCGCTGGTCCCGCATTACGAACAGATCCGGCAATTCGGTATCGACGCGCAGCTCACAACCGATCCCTGGCTCTACAAGGCGGAAGCCATTTATCGCGATGGAGCGCGCAATCTCCCGGGCTGGGAGGAAGACTACAGCGCCTTCGCCCTCGGCATGGAACGTGCGTTCGAAGCGCTGTTCGGCTCCCGAGCGGACCTGACCTTCCTGGCCGAATGGCACCACGACCGCCGCGGCCGCCGCGCCACGGGCCCCTGGGCGAACGATGTCTTCGTGATGGGCGTCATCGCATTTAACGATGTGCCGGGCACCGAACTCGCGGCAGGCCTGTTGGGCGACCTCCGCTACGATACCCATGTGCTGAACCTGGAACTGAAACGCCGCCTGTCGGACAGCTGGACGATGCGCCTGGAAGGGATCGCGAATCTCAACTCCGACCCGCAAGACCTGACCTATGATGGACGGCGCGACAGCTTCCTCGGCATGGAATTCTCATTCGGTTTCTGATGGCGTCCGCGACGGGCACAGCTGGTGATGATGATGACAGCGGGGTTGTGGTATTTTGCCCTGCGCACGGCTCGTTCAGACACGCCGGGCTGGAATGATCGGCCGATGCTCGTGAAAGTCATGCGGGATGATACAGCCGGGTAGAAAATCCTTGCGGCAGATTGCGGTCGTCGGGCGCGGAACCGCCGGGTCGCTGGCGGCGGCCAGTGTCGCCCACCTTCGACTGGGCGGCGACCACGAACTGCACCACATATATGATTCGCGCATCCCGGTCATCGGCGTGGGGGAGGGCAGTTGGCCGAGCCTTGTCCAGCAATTGCAGGAATTGACAGGCCTGCCGCATGAAACCGTCCAGAAGCGCCTGAAAGGAACGCGCAAATACGGGGTTGCGTTCGAGGGGTGGGGCCGGCGCAACCGGGACTTCACCCACTATTTCACGCCGCAGCAGGTGTCCTACGGCTACCATCTGTCCGCCGACCTGATGGGGGAGCTGCTGCAGGAAAGCACGCGCGCGCGCCACATCGACGCGAAGGTGCTCGACATAGAGAGGGTGGAGAGCGGCGCGCTGGTAACGTTCGAGGACCGGGCGCCGGAGCGCTACGACCTCGTCTTCGATGCCCGCGGGTTCCCGAGGGACCTCCATCCCGACCGGCATATCGACATTTCCTTCATCCCCACCAACACGGCCGTCATCCGCCGCAGTCCGGCAGTCATACGGGGCGAGCGGGACGGCCTAGCTCTGCAACATACCTATACCCGCGCGGTTGCGCGCCCGCATGGCTGGGTGTTCGTCATTCCGCTGACGGTGCACACGTCCTACGGATATGTCTTCAACCGCAACCTGACCGATCTCGACGACATCGAGGCGGATTTCGACGCCTTCCTGGAGGCGGACGGCGTGCCGGAATTCGAGCAGCGCACCGTCATCCCGTTTCCCAATTTCGTCCACCGCCGGATTTACGACGGCGCGGTGGCCCGCATCGGCAATGCGGCCGCCTTCATGGAGCCGCTCGAAGCCACCGCGATCGTCTCCGCCCAGCAGCAGATCGGGATGGTGCTGCAGACCCGTCTCAATCGTCCGGCGGAGCACCTCGGGCGCGACGCCCCGGCAGTCAATCGGTTCCTCGTCGACACCATGCTCCGTTACGGCCTGTTCGTCGGATGGCACTATTCCTGCGGCTCCGGATATGACAGCGCCTTCTGGCGCCACGCCCGCGACCGCGCCTGGCCACGATACCGCAAGGCGGCGGACCCCGAGGCGGTGGATTGCGGCGCGCTCGGCAAATTCGACGACATGATCGAACTCCTGAACCGGCCGGTCATCGACAAGGCGGACTGGACCCGGATGTGCGCGGTCCCTCTCACCAGCTATGCCCAGATGTCCCAGGGTCTTGGCTGTTATACCGACGATCGTTGAAGGGAAACGATGGTGGAGCCGCACCCGTCGTAGCGCCGGACGGCGCGCCGGGAGCCTGCCCTGAGAACGATGTAGGTGACGGTCACAAAAGGCGCTTATTTGCTGGCGTCGCGCTTTTTTGTGGAGCGCGCCGAGGATTGTGATGGTGGCGCCGCGGGGTTTGTGACGGGGGCCGGGGACGGAAGGAGGGCGTAGCCCGACTGGAGTCGCCGGCCCCCGTCGCATTGAGATTTTCGCCTGCCGAGGGGAGGGGTGTCCTGGCGCTGTCGGCGGGGGTCCCCGGGCCATAGGTGCTAACTTATTTGAACAGGTTGGGTGAATCGCGTTGCGATCTGGGGCAGGCGGCGGCGAGGAGGTTCGGCCAGAGATCGGGAAATCCGGTTCCATTCGGCGATCACCTGATGGAGCGGAAGCTGAGGTTCGATGGCTCGCGCGAGTTGGTTGAACATGAACCTGAAGTCACGCCACGGGCTATGCGGCCGGGATTGTCTCCACGCGGTATCCCCAGGGGGAAACTGCGGTGGCGTGGCGGATCAGCTTTTCCACCAGCAGCGCCACCAGGAGTTTGCCGTAGAGCCACGCCTTGGCGCTTTCGTCGTCGTATTTCGGGAGATGTCCGAGTTGCGCCAGCGACTTGAATCGCTTGAAGACCAGTTCGACCTGCCAGCGGGTGCGATACCACTCGAGCACCTGGGCGGCGTCAAAGGTCGTTTCGGGGAAGGTCGTGAACACGATGACATAGCGCGCGAACTCGAGGGTTCGCGGTTGGGTCTGCTTGCCTCTGCGCGTGGCCTCCTCGCGCAGCTTGCGCTGCGCGATCCGGATGGCTTCCTTCGTCTTTCTGATCGCGCACACGCGCCCCGGCACCGCGATGCCGTCCCCCACCGCAACGGCAGGCCATGCGCCCACCGCCCCGGTGCGCTTGAGCGTCGTGACGCGCTCCAGCAGGTCGAACGGCGCGCCATCCGGCATCCGGAACGGCAGCGACCCGGTGTTCACCCGCACGGTGACATGACCGCCCGCCGACGCCACATGGTCGAGGCCCGCGGCGGTCGAGTAACCCCGGTCGCCGAGCACGTAGTCGCCTTCGACGATGGGGAACTGCGCAAACGTCTCGCCCACGCCCGGACCCTTGGTGGCCGTAAGCTTGAAGAAATCGCATGCCAGCGACGGAAGGCGAACGCTGTAGTGCAGGCGCCACAACGACCCGCTCCGACCGGGTTCCTTCACTATCGTCGCGTCGAAGACCCTGACCTGGAACCCGCCCTCGGCCGACATCGAGACCCCTTGTTCGCGAAACAGCGCGATGCACAGGGCGCGCAGCCAGTCCGACGACTTGCGCAGCCGCTTCAACAGGGCCACGTCCGACAGGTCGGCGAGGTTCGCCTTCCTGGCCCGGACCACCGTCTCGCGCAGCGAGTGCCCGCAAGCCAGATGCAGCAGCAGCGTGCGCAGCAGCGCGTCAACCGACTTGTCCTTGCGCAGGCCCTTCAGGGCTCCGGTCTCGCGCGCCAGATCCTGCCAGTCCACCGGCAGAAACGACCGCACCACTTCCCAATCCTCGTTCATACCGACAACCTCCCGCTGGAAAAGGGGCCGTCACTGTACAAAGTGCCAGAATGGAAAACAAGTTAGCGCCTATGGGGCGGGGCCGGAGGCACCGGGCATTCGAATTTGACGCCTGGTTTATTCAAATATTCAATGTCGTTTGGCTATTGGTTCATGCACTGTACGGCTGGTAGGATTCGCACCCTGCAAGCGCGCGTAATGCAGCAACCGGACAGGAGAAGACGGCATGGCACGGATTTTCGGACCGGCGGGACCGGGGGACCGGGTTATCGGACAAGCCGCCCTCGCAGCGGCGCTCGGACTGGGCATCGCAACCGTCGCGGCGGATGCGCGCGCGGCGGACACCGGCTGGTATTTCGGTGCGCAGGTGCCGGTCATGTTCATCGACGACACGGAGTCCGACACGACGGGTAATCAACTAATGATGCCCTATAAGGCCACGGCCACGAGCGAATACGATGCCGGGTTCAAATTTGCCGGCGTAGTGGGCTACGAACTAGGAGGAGGCCTGCGAGCCGAAGGCGAGTTGTTTTTCGCCAGGGCTAAAGTCGACAAGGTGACTTATGACGGGTTGCACTTGCTCGGGACTCCAATTCCTCTCGAAGTGGACGTTCCAATATCCGGTGCCGCAAAACAGATGGGCGGATTCGCGAGTATCTGGTACGACTTTGACACGGGGACAGACTGGACCCCTTATTTCGGAGGCGGGATTGGTTTCATCCGGGTAGATCAGGGCGGGTTGGACTACGATTCAAACGCGCTGTTCTTGGCCACAGTTGAGGCCCTGCAAACCCCAACCCCTGAAATACAGGCGGCTATTGGAAGTAATCTTGCGCTACAGACCGCCGTACAAAACTTGCCAAGCTTGGCACCAGCCTTAGCCACTCTCAAGGTGCCGGAGACTTCCACGACCGATACTATGTTCGCTTACCACTTGGGCGTCGGGATAGGTTACCGGCTTAACGACAAGACTACCATCCAGTTCGGCTACCGCTTGCAGACCGGCAGCGGCCTGGACTTCTCGGGCAGGAACACTCAGGGCATCGTTGAAGTCGATACCGACCTGCGGGCCCAGCTGTTCGAGATCGGCTTCCGCACCCGGTCCTGAGGCAGGCGCGGGGCGGGCGGCGGCGGCCATGCCTGAGGCCCTCTCGCAGCCCGGCGGGCCGGCATGAAGCTGGAGGCCTGCATCGCGGCGGTCATGGACCGGCGGTGGGCGACAATCGCGGTCTCCCTGCTTGCGGTCGTGCTGCTCGCCGCGGGCGGGGCGCGCTTGGCGCAGGTCGATGTCGATGTCCGCAACCATTTCGGCGAGGACGACCCGCATATCGTCGCGCTCGACCGGCTGGAGGACACCTACGCGCTCTCCGACGCCGCGCTGGTCGTCGCCGCGCCGCAGGACGGCAGGGTCTTCACGCGCGACGCGCTCATCGCCATCGAGGCGCTGACCGAGCGGCTCTGGCAGACGCCCTATGTCACCCGCGTCGATTCCATCGCCAACTACTCGCACAGCGAGGGCTTCGAGGACGAGCTGGTCGTCGAGCCGCTGATCGACGAGGCCGCCTCGCTCACCGACGCGGAGCTGGAGCGGATCGAGAGGATCGCGCTCGGCACGGAGGAGGTCGCCGGGCGCTTCGTTTCCCGGGACGGCCGCGTCGCCGGGCTGGTCGTCAGCGTGGCGCTGCCCGACGACCGCGAGGCGCGGCAATCGGCCAAGATCGAGGTCACCGACTTCCTCCGGAGCACCACCGCCGAATCGCGGCTCGAATACACGGCCATCGACTACCATCTTACCGGCGAGCTCGTCCTCAACCGCGCCATGCGCGATGCGATCGACGACGACACGGGCGTCCTCGCGCCCGTCGTGCTGGCGGTGATGCTGCTCTTGGCCGTCCTGCTGCTGCGCTCGGTTTGGGGCACGGTCGCCATCGTCCTGATGCTCGTGGCCGTCCTGGCGTCCGCGGTGGGTTTCGCCGGCTGGACCGGCCTGAAGCTCTACGGCGAGAGCGGCGCCGCCTTCTTCGTGCTGATGGCGGTCTCCGTCGCCCATTCCGTGCATATCATCGAGGGCATGCTGGCGGGGATGCGCGAGGGGCTGGACCGCAGGCAGGCGGCCGTCCGGTCCCTGCAGGTCAATATGCGGGCCGTGTTCCTCACCTCGCTCACGACGGCCATCGGTTTCCTCAGCCTGAACTTCGCCGACATGCCGCCCTTCCGGGTGATGGGCAACATGGTGGCGTTCGGCGCGATGCTGGCCTTCGTCTATTCGGTGACCCTGCTGCCGGCCTTCCTGTCGCTCGTGCCGATGCGCGCCCGGCCGCTGCGCGCCGGCAGGCGGGATTTCTTCGACCTGTTCGGGCGGTTCGTCGTCACCCGGCGCACGGCGCTGCTGTGGGGCTTCGGCGCGCTGATCGTCGTGCTGATCGCCGGCATCTCGCGGATCGAGCTCAAGGAGAACTGGCTGGAGCTTCTGGACGAAAGCTACGAATTCCGGCGTTCCACCGATTTCATCAGCGAGAATCTCTCCGGCGTGGAGACCTACGAATATTCGCTCGGCGCCGGGCGGGAAGGCGGCATCACCGATGTCGGCTACCTGGAGCGGGTGGACGCCTTTGCGGCCTGGTTCCGGACGCAGCCGGAGGTCGCGCACGTCTTCGCCGTCTCCGACATCATGAAGCGGCTCAACAAGAACCTGCACAGCGACGACCCGGCGTTCTACCGCCTGCCGGAAAGCTCCGACCTCGCCGCGCAATATCTGCTGCTCTACGAATTCTCGCTGCCGGTCGGGCGCGACCTGAACAATCTGATCGACGTGGAGCGGTCGTCCACGCGCATGACGGTCGTGCTGAGGAGCCTGTCCACCGCCGAGAAGATCGCGCTCGACGACCGCGCGCAGGCCTGGCTGCGGGACAACGCCCCCGGAATGGAGACCGGCGCCACGGGCGTCGCCGTCGTCGGCGCGCACTCGATCCAGCGGAACATAGAGGGCATGCTGACCGGCACCGTGGTCGCCATGGGCATCGTCTCCCTGCTGCTGCTGCTCGTCTTCAAGAGCGTGCGCCTCGGCGCGATCAGCCTGATCCCCAATTTCGTGCCGGCCGCCATGGCGATGGGCCTGTGGGGCTATGCGGTGGGCGAGGTCGGCGTGGCGGCGGCGGTCGTCACCGCCATCGCCTTCGGCATCATCGTGGACGACACGATCCACTTCATGACCAAATATGTGGCGGCCAGGCAGGACGGGCTGCTGCCGTCGGAATCGGTGCAGTCCGCCTTCAGCTCCGTGGGCAAGGCGCTGCTGGCGACCACGATGGTGTTCGGGCTGAGCTTCCTGGTGTTCGGGGCGTCGGGGCTTATCACCAACCAGGCGCTCGGCCTGCTCGTGGGCATGACGGTCGTCATCGCGCTGCTCGCGGACTTCCTGTTCCTGCCGCCGCTGCTGATGGCGCTCGACGGGACCAGGGAGACGAGCGCGCAGATCAGGGAACGGCTGGAGCGGCAGGGCGAATGAGCGCCGCCGGCGGCCGCCGACAGGAGGAAACGGCGATGCGCAACCCCCTCTCCCGCCCGGCGCTCATGCTGTCCGGGCTGCTGCTGGCGATGCTCGCCTGGCCGGCCGGCCTTGCGGCCGAAAGCGCGGAGGAGGCCGGCCTCAGGATCGCGACCGAGGCCCGCGAACGGCAGAAGGGCTTCGGCAATTTCATCGCGAGCATGACCATGACCCTGCGCAACAAGCGGGGCCAGGAAAGCCACCGGGAGGTGCGCCTGAAGGTCATCGAGGTGGAGGGCGACGGCGACCGCACCATGTTCGTGTTCGACCGCCCGCGCGACGTCCGGGGCACGGCCTTCCTCGTCCATGCCCACAAGGAGGACGCGGACGAGCAGTGGCTCTATCTGCCCGCGCTGAAACGGGTCAAGCGCATCAGCTCCTCGAACCAGTCCGGCTCCTTCATGGGCAGCGAGTTCTCCTATGAGGACATGGGCACGGTCGAGATCGAGAAGTTCACCCACCGCCATTTGCGCGACGAGGCCTGCGGCGCCCTCCAGTGCGCCGTGCTGGAGCGCGTGCCCGTCAGCAAGGATTCGGGATATTCGCGCCAGCTGGTCTGGCTCGACCGCGAGGAGCTGCGCACCATGCAGATCCGGTTCTTCGACCGCAGGGACGCGCATCTCAAGACCATGGTGGTGGAAGGCTACAAGCAGTATCTGGACCGCTTCTGGCGAAGCAGCCGGATCACGATGACCAATCACCTGACGGGCAAGAGCACCCTGCTGGTCTGGTCGGACTACGAGTTCGGCGCCGACCTCGACCTCGGCGATTTCACGAGGACAGCCCTGAAACGCGCCCGGTAGCCTAGCAGGTCGAAGGAAGCCTGCCATGAATATCCGCAGGCTGTCCAGCGGGCTGAGGGCCTCGTACCGGGGCTCGGACGTCGCCCGTCGCGTGCAGCATTTCGAAAGTTGGGGCGCGAGGGCGTCTTCCGGGGGCGCCGCAGCGGATTACGACCACGCCGAAACGGTGAAGGAATATTACGACCTCTGCAGCGAGTTCATGGTGTTCGGATGGGGCGAATCCCTGCACTTCGCGCCGCTGTCGCCGCGGGAGAGCCTGGAAGAGTCCAAGATCCGGCACCAGCGGCTGATGATCTCCGGACTGGAGTTGCGCCGGGGCATGACGGTGGTCGATATCGGTTGCGGCGTCGGCGGCCCGATGCGCCGCGTCGCCCGCGAGGCCGGCGTCAGGGTGGTCGGGGTGAACAGCAGCCAGATCCAGCTCGACAGGGCGAAGGCGTTGAACGCGGAAGCCGGGCTCGACGGCGCGGTCGACTATGCGCATTGCAGCTTCATGGACATGAGCGCCATCGGGGACGACAGTTTCGACCGGGGCTATGCGATCGAATCGACATGCCATGCGCCGGACAAGGCGGGCGCGTTCGCCGAGATATACCGCGTGCTGAAGCCCGGCGCCCTGTTCTGGGGCCAGGAAATGTGCATGACGGACAGGTTCGACCCGGAGGACAGCCGGCACCGGGCCATCAAGCAGGACCTGATGCACGGCATTGCGCTCGCGGATATCGAGACGACGGACGGCGTGCTCCGGGCCCTCGAAACGGCGGGGTTTCAGGTCGCGGAGAGCATGGACTGGGGCGTCGGGGACGTGCCGTGGTACCGGCCCATGGAGACCCGGCAGGGAATGCCGGGCGGCGCGCTCCGCCGGACGCCGCTGGGCCGCAAGGCGTTCATCGGGGCCGCCGGGCTGGCCGAAGCGCTGGGAGTGTTCCCGAAGGGCTCCGCAAAGGTCGTCGGGCTGATGGACCGGACCGCCAACGCCTATGTCGCAGGCGGCAGAACCGGGATATTCACGCCGTTGTTCTGTTTCCTGGCCCGGAAACCTCCGCAGGCCCCGGCCTGCTGAATGCCGGCCGCCCTCCGGCGCGTCAGCCCTGCAGCTCGCGCCTCCGCTCGGCGACGCGGAATTTCAATTTCCTGTCCGGCTTCAACGACGGAAGCGGATTGAACCGGAGTTCATAGTTCTCCGGGTATATTTCGAGGTTGAAGTAGCGCGCGACCATGATCAGGTTGACGACCAGCTGCAGGTTCATCCACCTCGAGCCCAGACATCTGTGCGTGCCGAGCCCGTAAGGCGCATATCCGGGACCGCGGTGTTCGCTGCGCGCGGGCAGGTAACGGTCGATATCGAATGAGAAGGGATCCGGGAAGGCGTCCTCCATGAAATGGGACGCCGACTGGGCTATGTAGACCCGCGTCCCCACGGGCAGTTCGTAGCCCTCGACCACGCAGCTGTTCATCACGTTCCTGAGCGACATCGGGACGATCGGATACATCCTGAGGCATTCCATGAGAAAACGCCGGGTGATGTCGACCGCGGCCGGACTGAAGCTCTCGCCGTCCGGGTCGCCGTCCTCGAACAGGGCGTCGGCTTCGCTCTGGATTTTGCGGTAAAGGTCGGGCTGCGACGCCATGGCGTAAACCGCGAAGCTGAACGCATCGCCCATATACACGCTCGCGACCAGGGCTGCCGACAAGCCGAAACGCAGATTCGATTCCGGCACCAGTTGCGGGTCGCTCGCGTGCAGGCTCAGCAGGTCGTCCGCAAGGTCCCGCGGGCAACCGGTCCGCTGGGCCGGCGTGTGGACGCTCTCGATCCGCTCCAGCAATATGTCGACGGCTTTCGCCGTGCGTTTCATGCGCGGCGTGCCCAGCATGAATTCGGGCAGCAACCTTATGATATGAACATTGAGCGCGCGCTCCTTGAAAGCTATCAGGTCGTCGAAGATATCCTGCGACTCGACGCCGATGAATAGCGGCGATATCTGCGCGTTAATCATCCGTCGGCAGACGCGCGTTGCGGGCAGGACGTCGCCGACCTTCCAGTCCGCCATGAATTTGCGGCCGTATACGAGAACCTGATCCATTTGCCCCGCCAGCCGCTCGCGCGAATAGGCCGGCGACAGGGCCTTGCGGAGCCGGAAATGGTCGGTGCCGTCCAGCGACGGCAACACGCCGGACGCGCCGTAGATTTTCTCGAAATCGGCGAAATAGTCCCTTGCTCTCAGATACATCCGCCCGTGCCGGTGCGCCCACTGATTCGCCTCTGCCCCGGCGATGAAGGTCATGGGCTCCTTGAACGGCGGGCAAACCTGGAAAACCGGCCCGTATCTCTCGGCGGTCTCGGCAAAGAGCGCGGGGATGTTGCCGGTGCGCAAATGCGGACTGCGCAGCAGCCGGTGCAGCGCAACCTTCGGAATCTGCCTGGTCAGCGTGGAGCGCCGAAGCAGCGGGTTTGCAATATTGTCCTTGACCGCCTCGGCTATGGACCGGGCGATCAGGTCCATCCTGCAGATATTCCCGATCCGCTCCTCGGCCTCCTCGTCGAGCTCGAATATGAAGCGGAAGACGTCGCAGGTATCGATGAGGGAAATGATGATGATGTCCCTCGGGTCGGGAATCAGGTCGGTCAGAATGACCTGGCCGATGCGCGCCTTGATGAATTGGCCCGCCGTGCCTTCCCGCGTGCCGCCCGGCGCGTTCGCCTGGAATGTGGAGGAAACCAGCGTGTAGAACTCGCCATTGTGGCGTTCCAGAATCTTCAGATCGACCAGCCGGTCCAGAGTCAGTTCGATCACCGGCTCGGCATGGAGAACGAGGCGCTCGATCCAGTATTGGGCGTTCCGCCGGACGGGCTCGTCCGCGATTTCCTTCAGGATCGGGTCCAGCGCGGGGTCGCCGGTTTCCGCGGCGTCCACCAGGTGCAGCGCCTCCGTGTCGGTATCGATGCGCGACCGGAGGGAAAGCTCCGCGAGCACGGCGCCGACGACGGCGCAATTCAGGTCCCAGCCGGGCACCTGGTGGAAGTAGCCGTTCTGCTCGTTGAGGAGCACCAGGATGAGCTCTTCGGGCAAACTCAGCGACGGGGTCGTCGAAACCGCGGCGGCATCGGCCATCAGCTTCGGCCTCCCCGCATCCGGACCCTTCCCGGGGCGCCGGCGCGGCGCTTCGCAATGGGGGTCGCGAGACCCGGGAAAGCGGTTACTGAAATGAGCATGTCCGGAGCAACTGCAATCTCGCGCCAAGCCATATCCGGGGACCCGAGCCGCCGTCGTCGTTCACCTTTAGCTGCAAATGTCGGCTATCGATGGATAACAGTCAAGTCCGCACCGTTCCGCACGGTCGAAATACCATTGATTTCATTATAGAATTCGACAACACATTCTGCATGTCCGGCTATCCGCCGTCGCGTACCGGGGGCGGTTCCGCCTCGGTTCGGCCGCAGACCCGGCCATCCGGGTAGAACTGTTCGCAATAGCGGCGGAACTTGCCGATCGGGCCGTCCGAACGGCAGAGCGCCGGATCGGGCCGGTATTGCTTCCGGCTCCAGATGGCCACGTCCTGCAGCACGTCGTGCATTTGGGCTGCGATGATGATCCTGTTCATGATCCGGGTGCGCAGCCTCGGGGGGAGGAACCGCATGCCGGCGATGGCCCGCTTCGGCCTGAGCAGCAGCCGCACCTAGCTCACCAGCGTCATTTCGACGAGCTCGCCGTCGACGGGCGTGGCGAGCACCCACAGGCGGGTGTCCATGCCGATGTAATGCTCCCGGACCTCGACATAGGAAAAGCCGAGCCCGTGCACATGGGTGACGGCGGAGACATCGTAGGCGAAGCACTTGATGCCCGCGACGGTCCGGGTCCGCTTGAAATCGAAGCAGCTCTCGAGCCGGGCACCGTCAACCGTTACCGGGCCGACAGGCTGCACGCTGTCATAGCCGTGCACATAGCGCAGATGTCCGAGATCGACGGAATTCTCGGTCGTCTCCTGGGGATGTCCCGCGAACCGGACGCTGCGGATTTCCATGGCGCTCCAGTCGGCCCCGTTCGGGGGCGGCGCGGGGAGGTCCCATTGCGGCGGCCGGTCGCCGATGCCGTGCCAGGCGAAGACGAGCCCCAGAATTTCGCGCGTCTCGAACGCCCTCAGCCTGGCGGAGGGGGGAGCCGGCGCGTAGGGCGTCGCAACGCATTGGCCGGTGACGTCATACTCGAATCCGTGAAACGGGCATACGAGGCGGCCATTGCGCACGCACCCGCCGGCTTCGGGCGACAGATCCGCGCCCAGATGCGGACAGACCGCCTCGGCGACGCAGACATCTCCGCTCCCGTTGCACCAGACGACAATCCGCTCGCCGAGCCAGGTTTTCCGCAGCAGCTTCCCGGTCCCTATCGCCTTGCGGCTGGCGACGAAATACCAGCCTTCCGGAAACGGGAGAAGCGAGCGCGCGCCACTCGATTCGTTCGGGATTGCTTGCATTCGATACGGGTGCAGGTCCCGTATGGCGATTGTAAGCGGTTGATTTATTGAGATTTCATGTTCGTTTCCGATGGCCTTTGGGGGCGATCGGTGACAATCGGGGTTTCAGGGTCGGGATTTTGTCACGATTGTCCCCGCCTTTGCAGGGGCAGGCCGTTTTCAGGGCCGGAAGCGGGACCGCTCCGCCCGCCTGAGGCGGGTAGGATGTCGTTGTGTGAAGCAATCGCAACCACAGGAGCGGCCCCATGTCAGTTTCGCAGTCTGCATCCTGCTCGTCCATCGATCTTGCCGGCTTGCCGGCTCGGATACTGGAGGCGCTGTCGGGGCTGGTTGCGGTCTGTCGTGAGCCGCTTGCTTCCGCGCCCTGCGCGGCCGCATTCGAGGAAGCGGAGCTTCGTGTTCGGGAGAGCGTGAACGCGCTGGGCTGCGAGGTTC
>JAJECF010000106.1 GCA_022822125.1 Alphaproteobacteria bacterium | reverse complement strand
AACGTCGAGAGCCTGGACGACATGAAGGGCCGGAAGTTCGGCTTCGGCGATCCGAACTCGACCTCAGGCTATCTCATTCCCTCGATCGAGATCCCGCAGGCCGGCTACGACATGACACCTGGAACCTACTTCGGCGACGTGGTGTTCACCGGCGGGCACGAGCAGACCATCGTCGCCGTGTCGAACGGCGACATCGATGGCGGCGTCACCTGGGCTGACGGGCTCGGTGCCTGGGAGGACGGCTTCAACAGCGGCGCCTTCCGCAAGGCGGTCGACGCCGGCCTCGTCGACATGACCCAGCTGCGTGAGATCTGGCGCTCGAAGGTCATCCCCGAAGGGCCGATCGTCCTGCGCAAGACCCTGCCCACCGGTGTGAAGCTGCGGGTGGTCGGCATGCTGGCAAGCCTGCCCTCCATGGACGCCGAATGCGCCTACGGCTTCATGGCCGGCGAGATCAGGGCCATCGCGCCCATCGACCATGCGGACTACGAGGTCATTGTCGAGGCGCGCAAGCGCAAGTCCTCCTGACGGCTTCGCGGCGCGGGATCGGGCGGCCCTGCGAAGGCGGGGCCGCCCTTTCGCGTCGGCGCCCGGATCCGAGACCATGACAGCCATTACCGGACTGGCTCCGGACATCGCCCGGATCGAGAGGCGCCGCAAGCTCTATTCGGCTGCGCTTGTCGCGATTGTGGTTACGCTTCTCGCGGCCGGATACGGGCAGGCCAACGCCATGAATTCCGGCGGATTCCTGCAGGGGCTGGCGAAGTTCTTCGACTATCCGGGAGAGATCGTCCTCGAGGCATGGCAGGCGGGAAGCGCGTTTCCGGGCCTTCTCGTCCGGTTCCTGCCCGCCCTCGTCGAGACCCTGAATATCGCCGCCGTTGCGACGATCCTGGGCGGCGTCGCCGCCACGGCCTTCGCCTTCCTCGGCACCGCGGGCCTCGGCGTGCGGCCGGCGCTCGTTCCGATCGCGCGCCGCACGATGGACGCGATGCGCGCCTTCCCGGAGCTCATCGTCGCGCTGTTCCTGATCTTCGTCCTCGGCACGAGCCCGGTTCCGGCGATGATCGCGGTGGCCTTCCACACCGCCGGCGCGCTCGGCAAGCAGTTTTCGGAAGTGAACGAGAATGTGGACCGGAAGGCGGTGGAAGGGCTGCAGGCCTGCGGCGCGAACTGGCTGCAGCGCATGCGTTTCGCCGTGCTGCCCCAGGTCCTGCCCAACTATCTCAGCTACTTCATGCTGCGCTTCGAGATCAATGTGCGCGCGTCGGCCATTCTCGGCTTCGTCGGCGCGGGCGGCATCGGGGCCGAGATGCGCCGCACCATCGGCTGGGGCAAGGGCTCCGGCGACGAAACCGCGGCGCTGTTCCTGCTGCTGATCTTCTCGATCTTCGCCATCGACCAGGCCTCATCCTGGCTGAGAGGCAGGATTACCGAAGGGAGGGCGGCCTGAATGGCGGCGGCGGACGTCACGGCGCGTCAATCCGCCGGCATGCTTCGCCAGCGCCACCGGGCGGCTTTCGCCGGCGTGCGGGCCAGGGCGCTGCGCAATGGCGCCATCCTGCTCGGCGTGCTGGCCTATCTCGCCTATGCGTGGGGCGCGTTCGATGTTTCGGGCCTCATCGCCAGCGCGCAGCCGCAGCGCGCCGTTCTGCTCGCCATCGACTCGGTGGCGCACAAGGTCCATGTCACGAAATCGCTGCGCAGCGGAAAAACCTCGATCGCCGTCGAGGGGGAACGAACGGCGACCTACCGGACGCCGCCGGACTGGATCGAACGCTCGGGCGATGCCGTCAGGATCGATCTCGGCGAAGGCTACGGCGCGGAAATCGCAGACCGCGTCCTGCGGCTGACGGTGCCGGACTACGGCACCATAGCGGTCGAAGCCACAGGCGAAGGCGTCATCACCAGGTTGCCCAGGGAAGGACCGCCGCCATCCTGGCTCCGCGCCGCCCCGGCGAAATTCGATGCCCGACCGACGCTCGGGCGCAGGGTGCAGGTTTCGCGGGCGCGCATCGAGGTCCACCGCTTCTTCTTCGGCTGGGAGAACTTCTTCTTCCCCTTCGACTCCGAACTCAACCGTTACTCGGCCGGCGAACTGGCGTCGCTGGTGGCGGTAGGCCCGCGCCTGAGGGAGGACATGGCAAACTGGCGCTACGTGTTCGGCACCTTCTGGACGAACCCGGACTGGCAGCACGGCAATGTCTTCAAGGCCCTGCTGGAAACGCTGCTGATGGCTGTCCTGGGCACGCTGACGGCGGCGCTTGTCGCCATGCCGCTGGCCGTGCTCGCCGCCCGGAATTTCACGCCCTTGCAGACCGCCCGGTTCGTCATCCGGCGCGCGTTCGATTTCCTGCGCGGGATCGACATGCTGATCTGGTCGCTGATCTTCATCCGCTCCTTCGGGCTCGGCCCGCTCACAGGCGCGCTTGCCATCGCTTTCACCGACACCGGCACGCTCGGCAAGCTGTTTTCCGAGGCGCTGGAGAATATCGACGAGAAGCAGGTCGAAGGCGTGAAATCGACGGGCGGCAACAGGCTTCAGGTGTACCGCTTCGGCGTCATTCCGCAGATACTGCCGATATTCATGTCGCAGATGCTCTACTACCTTGAGTCGAACATGCGCTCGGCGACGGTGATCGGCGCGCTCGGCGCAGGCGGGATCGGCCTGCTTCTGGTCGAGACGATGCGCACCTCCCGCGACTGGGAGAACACGCTCTACATCATCGTGCTCACCGTGGTCCTGGTGATGGCGATGGACAGTCTCTCGGGTCTCGTCCGCCGCCGCCTCATCCACGGGAAGCGCGCCTCCGACACTATTTCGCGAAGGCGCGGAGCAGGCCGACAAACGCCGTGACCGCGGCGTCCAGCGGGCCGTCATTGACGAGGGTGCGGATATCGAGGCCTTCGGAAAAAGCCGGCGCCGGCCGGGCCAGGCGGCGGGCGCTCTCCTCCCCGGACTCGTGGCCCCTTTCGCCGAGGCGAAGCGCGAGCGTCTCCCTGCTTGCCGTCACCTGAACGACACCGACGCGCCTGAACCGGTTGAGGGCCTCCGCGACGACGCTTCGCGACACGTTGGCCGCAACGACGCGGCCCTCCGCGACAAGGCCGCCGACCGTTCCGAGCAGGGCGTAGCTGAGGCCGTGCGCGCGCCAGGCAAGCGCGAATTCGCCCGCCTGCTCCTTCGCGCGGAACGCCTCTTCCGTCAGCGCAATATGGTCCTCATGCGGGTCTCCGGCAAGCCGCGTGATGCAGCGCCGGGGGAAGCGGAAACGCGCATCCTTCCGCAGCGCCACTCCGGCCATTCTCAGCAGCGTGTCCTTCCCGGCGCCGCTCGGGCCCACGACGAGCACGAGGCAGCCGCCAGCCGCAGGTCCGCCGCGCTCCTCGCCGCTCAATTCCGGATCGCGGCTTCGATGCGGGGACGGTAGCGCTCGAGGCCCGGCGTCACGGCCCCGGGGTCCTTGGCCTGCTCGTCCCAGCGGCGCACGGCCACCGCGTCATGCGCATGGGGCCTTGCGATGAACGCGGCCGCCCCGGCCGCCGTGAACGGACCGCCCTGTAGTTCCAGGCTCCGCACGGAAGCCGGCGACAGGGTGTCGAGATAGGCGGGGTCGGTCGCGCAGAGCCAGCGCTTTGCATCGACATGCATGCCGACCGGCGCGGTCACCTCCTCGTCGAACCAGCGGGCGAGGAACTTGCGCCCCAGCGTCTCGTGGCGGTCGTCGATGCCCCTCGCGGCGGCGTCCTCGCCGAGCTTGTGGATCAGGTGGCCGATATCGTGAAGCAGCGCGGCAACCACAAGCGAATCGGACGCTCCGGAGCATTCCGCAAGATGCGCGCATTGCAGCGCGTGCTGAAGCTGGCTGACGGGCTCGTCGCCATACTGCTCCGCGCCGCTCGTCTCCAGGATTTCCAGAATCCGGTCCGCTGCCGACATGGTCCCCTCGCTCCCGCCTAAACGACCCGATGCCCTTCGCGCCATGTGCCGCGCACGACCGCAACGCCCTCGACTTCCCTGACGCGGATGAAGTCCGCCCGCTTGCCTTCCGCAATCTCCCCCCGGTCCTTCAGCCCGACCGCTTCCGCCGGATTGGCGCTTGCAAGCGCTACGGCGCGCGGCAGCGTCATGTCCGGGACCTCGTCCCGCAGGATGAAAACCCCCTGGAGAACACTCGCCGGCACATAATCGGACGAGAGTACGTCCAGCAGACCGGCGGAGGCCAAGTCAAGGGCCGAGACATTGCCTGAATGCGAGCCGCCGAGCACGAGGTTCGGCGCACCCATCAATATGGTCATGCCGTTCCGGCGGGCCGCTCCGGCGGCTTCGACGGTCGTGGGGAACTCGGCGATCGCCAGGCCGTCGCGCACCGCCTCGTCGATATGGCCCGGGGTCGCGTCGTCGTGGCTCGCCAGCGTGATGTCCCGGCCTTCGAGCGCCGCAAGCAGCGCCCTGCGATTGCGCGCGCTGTATTCCCCTTGGGCGCGGATCTTGTCCGCCACATAGCGGCGCATTTCGGCGTCTGTCAGGCGCAGCCGGCCCTGGTAGTATTGCCGGTGCTTTTCCAGATCGACGAACTGCCGCTGGCCCGGCGTGTGGTCCATCAGCGAGACTAGGCGGACCAGCGGTTCATCGAGGAAAGGCGAGAACAGCCCCATCACCTCGGCGCAGGAAATCTCGCACCGCATATGGAGGAAATGCTCCGCACGGAAGGCGTTCCAGCGGGCCGCCGTCCTGACGGCATTGGTCATCTCCGCGAGGTGTTTCAGGCGGAACTCGTTGTCGTCGCCGACGCAGATGGCGTCGAACACGGTCGTGATCCCGGCCGCCGCCAACTGGCTGTCATGAGCGAGCGCCGCAACCTTTCCCGGCCATTCGACTCCGGGACGCGGCGCGAAGTGCTTTTCGAGATTGTCGGTGTGGAGTTCGACAAGGCCGGGCAGCAGATAGTCGCCTTCGAAATCGAGCGCCGCGCCGGAGCTGACGGCCCCCTCGCCGACTTCCGAGAACTGTCCGTCCGTCACCTCGACAGTGCCGCAAACGACGTCGTCCCGCGTCACAATCCGGGCGTTGGTGATCGTGAGGGCCGTCATCAGGCCGCCTCCCTTGCGGCGGAGAGGGGAACGATGCGCGTCGCCACGGCCTCCCGCACCTCCGAATCGTGGAAAATCCCGACAATCGCGGCACCTCGCCGGGCAGCATCCCGGATGAGCCCGATCGCAGCGTCCCGGTTTTCCCTGTCGAGCGATGCGGTCGGCTCATCCAGCAGCAGCACCGGATAGTCGGCGACGAAGACGCGCGCGAGATTGACCCGCTGCTGCTCTCCGCCGGAGAAGGTCGCCGGCGCCAGCCGGTGCAGCGCGGCCGGAATGTTGAGCCGCCGCAGCATGGCGCGTGCCGCTTGCGCGGCGCTCTCCCGGTCCGCGCCCCGGTTCCGCAGCGTCTCACCGACAACATCTTCCGCTGTGACGCGCGGGATTACGCGCAGGAACTGGCTGACATAGCCGAGGGTCTCATTGCGCACGGCGAGGATTTCGCGCGGATGCGCCGCCGCCATGTCCACGGTCCCGCCCCGGTGGCGGACGAGGATGCGGCCCCGGTCGGCCCGGTAATTGGCATAGATGCAGCGGAGCGCCGTGCTCTTGCCGACGCCGGAGGGACCGTGAAGCGCCACGCACTCGCCGGCCTCCACGGCGAGGTCGAAGTCCGTCAGCACGGAAAGGCGCACACCGCCCTGGTTGTGCAGGGTGAAGGATTTCGCCAGGCCCCGGATGTCGATGGCGGCCGTCAATGCGCGTCGCCTTTTACGCTCATGGATGGAGCACCGAAGACACGAGAAGCTGCGTGTAGGGATGCTGCGGGTCGTCCAGCACCTGGTCCGTCAGCCCGGATTCCACCACCTCGCCGCGGCGCATGACGAGCAGGCGGTGCGACAGCAGACGCGCGACGGCGAGGTCGTGCGTGACGATGACGGCCGCCAGCCCGAGGTTGGAGACAAGGCCGCGCAGCAAGTCCAGAAGCCGCGCCTGGACGGACACATCGAGCCCGCCCGTGGGCTCGTCCATGAACACGATGCGCGGCGCGGTCACCAGGTTGCGGGCGATCTGGAGGCGCTGCTGCATGCCGCCCGAGAAGGTGACAGGCAAATCGTCCATGCGGCCCGTATCCATCTCCACCTTGTCGAGCCAGTCGGTGGCGGATTGCCGGATATCGCCGTAATGGCGCGCGCCGACGGCCATCAGGCGTTCGCCGATATTGGCGCCCGCGCTCACCTCCATGCGCAGCCCCTCGCGCGGGTTCTGGTGGACGAAGCCCCAGTCGGTGCGCATGAGGAGGCGCCGGGCCGGCTCGCTCATGCGGTAGATGTCCGCCGGGCCGTCATGGCGCGTGGCGTATTCGACCGTTCCCGAAGTCGGCTCCAGACGGGCGGAAACGCAATTCAGCACCGTCGTCTTGCCGGAGCCGGACTCGCCGACAATACCGACCACCTCGCCTGGCCACAGGTCGAACGACACATCGCGGCAGCCGGGAATGCTACCGTAGAATTTCGTCACGCCCCGGGCGGAGAGGAGCGGCGGGTCGCCCGGCGGCATGCTAAGCCCCGCCTTCGCCGCTCTGCGTGGCGGACCCGGTATGTCCGGCCTCGCGGCGCCTGCTGCAATAGTCCGTGTCCGAGCACACGAACATGCGCCCGCCCCGGTCGTCGGTGACAATCTCGTCCAGGAAACTGTCGCCCGAGCCGCAGAATGCGCACACCTCCTCCCATTTCTGGACCTCGAACGGGTGGTCGTCGAAATCGAGGCTCCGCACCTCTGTATGCGGCGGGATGGCGTAGATGCGCTTCTCGCGGCCTGCGCCGAACAATTGCAGCGCCGGCGAACGGTCCATCTTCGGATTGTCGAATTTGGGAATGGGCGAGGGCCGCATCAGGTAGCGCCCGTTCACCCGCACGGGATAGTCGTAGGAGGTCGCGATATGCCCGAAGCGGGCGATGTCCTCATAGAGGCGGACATGCATGACGCCGTATTCCTCGAGCGCATGCATCTTGCGCGTCTCCGCCTCCCTCGGTTCGAGCCACCGCAGCGGCTCGGGGATCGGCACCTGGTAGACGAGGATCTGGCCGGCCCGGAGCGGCGTTTCGGGTATCCGGTGCCGGGTCTGCACGATGGTGGCGGCTTCCGTGCGCTCGGCGGTTTCGACGCCGGCGGTGCGTGCGAAGAACTTGCGGATGCTGACGGCGTTCACCGTGTCGTCCGCGCCCTGGTCGATGACCTTGAGCGTGTCGTCGGGCCCGATAATGCTGGCCGTAACCTGGATGCCGCCCGTGCCCCAGCCGAAGGGAAGCGGCATCTCGCGGCTGCCGAACGGCACCTGGTAGCCCGGAATGGCGACGGCCTTCAGGATCGCCCGGCGGATCATCCGCTTGGTCTGCTCGTCCAGATAGGCGAAATTGTAACCGTCCTTCACCATCCGCGCCTACTCCGCCGCCTCGGCGGGCGGAGCGTTGAATTCAGCCCTGAGCTTCCGCAGCAATTCGAGCTCCGACTGGAAATCGACATAGTGCGGCAGTTTCAGATGCTGCACGAAGCCCGACGCCTCGATATTGTCGCTGTGATAGAGGACGAACTCCTCGTCCTGCGCTGGGGAGGCCGCCGCCTCGTCCAGCTCCGCCGAGCGGAGCGCTCGGTCCACCAGCGCCATGGACATGGCCTTGCGCTCCTGGTGGCCGAAGACGAGCCCGTATCCGCGCGTGAATTGCGGCGGCGCGCTGGCGCTGCCCCTGAACTGGTTGACCGTCTGCACCTCGGTCACTTCGATCTCGCCGATCTCGACGGCGAAGCCGAGCTCCTCCGGCACGATCTCGACCGCGACCGTCCCGTAGCGGATTTCCCCCGCGAAGGGATGCGTGTTCGAGAAGCCCCGCTGGCTCGAATAACCGAGCGCGAGCAGAAAGCCCTCATCGCCGCGCGCCAGCGCCTGGAGCCGCGCGTCGCGCCCGGCCGGAAACCTGAGCGGCTCCCGCGTGATGTCCGCAGGCGGCGGCCCGGCGGCGTCCGCGGCTGCCTCCTCCTCGATCAGGCCCTCGCGCCCCAGCAGGTCCGCGACGCGGGGCATCGGCTCCTCGGCCGGCGCGTCCGCCTCTTCCTCCCGGGCCTCGCCCGCGCTGCCGGCGCCGCTTTCTTCGGCGAGCCGGAAATCCAGCAGGCGGTGGGTATAGTCGTAGGTCGGGCCCAGAATCTGGCCGCCCGGAATGTCCTTGAAGGTCGCGGAAATCCGGCGGCGGACCGCCATGCGGGCGGTATCGACGGGCTCGCTATTGCCGAGGCGCGGCAGGGTCGTGCGATAGGCGCGCAGCAGGAAGACGGCTTCGATCAGGTCTCCCTGCGCCTGCTTGATCGCGAGCGCCGCAAGCTCCCGGTCGTAGAGCGAGCCTTCGGCCATGACCCGGTCCACGGCAAGCCCGAGTTGCTCGGCTATCTGCCGGATGGAGACCTCCGGCACGGAAGGATCGCCGCGGCGGGCCGAGTCCAGCAGGCGGTGCGACGCCTCTATGGCCTTCTCGCCACCCTTGACCGCCACATACATCTCAGGCCTCCACCTGCGTTGAACGCGGCACGGCCGCAAGGCGCGCGCCGGATGCGAACACAAGGTCCACGCCCTGCGGGAACAACGCCTCCATCTTGCGGCGCTGCTTCCAGAAACCGTCCGCGACGCCGGCCGCGCGAAAGGTCCGGCAGTTCTCGATCCCGGGGCCGCGAAGCGCAACCGCCTCGCCCGCCTCGAGGGACGGGACCTGCAGGATGACGGTCGCGCTCTCGTCCGGATAGGCCTCGGAACCCGGCCGGAACCCGGCAAGCGCGGGCATCTCCGCCGGCGCCGCCAGGACGGCGAAACCCGCCTCTTCGGGCCTTACAACGAGCGGACAGCCGCAATGGAAGCGGAGCCAGACCCGCACCTCCTCGCAGTCCGCGATAGCGTCCAGCCAGACCGGCGTCTCGAAATCCATGAACGTCAGGCAGACCGCGGCGGTTGCGCGGTCCAGCATCGCCGGCGGGTCCAGATCGACCGCGATTTCCTGTATGGCGCCCGGCTCCGACATCGCCATGAGCACACGGCGAAACACCTGCTGGCTGTCCGGCGCCGGGGCGCCGAAGCCGGGCCGGAGCGCCGCCACGGGAGTCACTCCCGCTCCCGGGCCATGGCGAAGAACTCGACCCGCGAGCGGGCGGCGTCCGCGCGGTCCTTTTCGCGCCGGGCGCGCTCGGCGGATTCGAGCGGCGCGATCACCGCTTCCTCCAGCGCGCCGCAATGCTCCGGCTGCTGCAGCATGGCGTCGAAGGCGGCCGCCAGCTCGGCATGCCGCGCGCTGCGCCCCGCGACATAGGCGACGCCGACCTCGCCGCCCTCCAACTGCACGGCGCAGCGCGTGGCGCTCATTTCGCCCATATTGAAGGCATTCCCCGTGCCGCCCATGCGCCCGCGAACCATGACGAGGCCCGTCTCCGGCGGCCTGAGGAAGCGGTAGCCGGGCTTCTCGGCCAGACCGGCCCACGCGGTTTCCAGCGCGCCGTCTTCGGCCCGGGCAAGGACGCCCATCCATCGCTGCCGCGCCGCAATTTGCGGTTCCGAACCGATCGAGGTCGGCATGGCGCCTGCTACTCCAGCTTGCCTGGCGCTCACAAGAGCAAAGCCCGGTGACGCTTTTGTGGCCCGGTTATACCAGCGGTTACGGGAAAGACCCGATAATTCGTCGCCCCGAAGCCCTCCCGATCCTCCGCCGGCGCGCCTGCTCAGGCCGGCTGCAGCACGAAATCGAACCGGCCCCGCCACAGGCCGGCGGCCGTCCGGTCGAGGCTGAGCAGCAGTTCCTCCCGATAGATGGCGTCTCGGGCGTTGGCCTCCCCGAGGTCCGGAAAATAGACCTGCGTGGCAAGCGCGCGCGTGCCCTCGCCCTGCAGCTTCACATGGATGTGCGGCGTGCGGCCGGTATAGCGGCCCGGCCGCACGGTCATGAAACGAAAGGCCCCGGCCGGATCCGTGAACTGATGGCCGCGATAGCGGAAGCCCCGATTGTCGTAGCGCCCGCGCTCGTCGCTGTGCCAGATGTCAATGACAGCGCGGGCTACGGGGCGGCAGTCCGGCGTCAGCACGAGGCCCTCGAAAAGCAGCGGCGCGCCGCCCCCGCCGGGTTCGCGCAGGTCCGCGCGGCGCGGGGTGGACGGCGTGTAGAACGGCCCCTCGGTCTGCCGGCGCGTGCCGGGCGTGCAATCGAGCGGCGGCGGAAGCCCGAGGCCGCGGTCCGCGACCGCAGACGGAGGAGCGTATCCAAGGAACGAACCGGCGAAAACCGGCAGCGGCATCGCCGCCGCGCCCGCCAGGCCCGCCATCACCGCTCGCCGTGTCGTGCCGCGCTGAAACATTGGCCGAGCGTAATCCATTTCAGCGCGGTGCCGGCAGGAAAAAGGCCGCCTCCGAGGGAGGCGGCCAATTTCGCTCCGGCTGTCAGGCGGGCCTAGTGGCTGCCTGCGTGGATGACATCGCCGAAGGTCACCCAGCGCTCGCCGTCGAAGCGGGCGAGCTGCTCCGACTGGATCGGGTAGAAGTCCTCCGGCGAGGTGTTGACGGTAATGCCCGGCATGATCATCGGCAGTTCGACGCCCTTGAGGTTGGCCGCGCAGCCCATGATCCCCTCGCGGGACAGGTCCTCGCAGGTATCGAGCACGTGATGCATGAGCTTGGAGACGTTGTAGCCATAGGCGTAGTTCACATCCGTCATGTCGGCGTCCGGCATGTTCTTCTCCATGAAGCCGACCCATTCCTTGTAGCCGGGATCGTCCTGCCACTGCGGGTCCACCGGGTCCTTCACATAAAGCGCGGTGATGAGGCCGGTGGAGCATTCGAGGCCCGCCGGCGTCAGCGTCGCGCCCACGGAGGAGGACACATTGTTCAGCAGATGCACCGGCTTCCAGCCGATCTCGCAGGACTTGCGGATCGCCTGGGCGGCGAATTTCGGGATGGTGATGTTGAAGAACACATTGGCGCCGCTCTCCTGCATCTTCAGGATCTGGCTGTCCACCGTCGGGTCGGTGACCTCATAGGGCAGCATGGAGACCACGAGTTCGTCCGCCTTGTCGCCGAGGCCGTGCAGGAAGCCGTCGCGATAGTCCTTTCCGTAGTCGTCGTTCTGGAACAGGATCGCGATCTTCGGGTCCTCGACATTTTCGAGCACGTATTTCGCGTAGATCTCGCCCTCGACGTCATAGGTCGGCTGGAAGCCCATGGTCCAGGGATACTTGTCCGGCTGGCCCCATTTGCTGGCGCCGGTCGCGACGAAGAGATGCGGGACCTTCTTCGAATTCACATAGCGGTGGATGGCGGAATTGGTCGGCGTGCCGAGCGTCTGGAAGAGGAGGGCCACCTGCTCCTGCTCCACCAGCTTGCGGACCTGCTCGACCGTGCGCGGCGGGCTGTAGCCGTCGTCCAGCGAGATGAAGTCGATCTGGCGCCCCTGAATGCCGCCCATCTCGTTCACCATCTCGAAATAGGCGGAGATGGTCTTGCCGATCACGCTGTAGACCGAGGCCGGCCCCGAATAGGGGTTGGTGTTGCCGATCTTGATCGTGGTGTCGGTAATGCCGGTCATGTCGCCGGCCTGAGCCGTCCCGGCGAGCAGCGCCGTCGCCGCGGCGGCGGCAAGCATGGTCTTGATGCGCATGGGGTCGATACCTCCCTTTGGGTTGATGTCCTGCGTTACCCGCCGGCCGATCTGCGTTTCCACCAGGCGAGCGCCCGCTCCACCGCGCCCCAGACCCCGAACGGCACGAAATAGATCGCGAGGATCAGGAAGATGCCGAAAATGGCCCATGGCGGGGGCACGAAGGGATAGGCGCGGCTGATATCCTGGGCGAAATTGGGCACGAAGACCAGGAACAGCCCGCCGAAGATCACGCCCGGGATCGACACGATGCCGCCGACCACGGAGCCGATCAGAAGATTGACGGCGAGGAAGAAGTTGAAGGCGTCGGGCGCCACGAATTCGGTAACGAAGACGCTGAGCGCGCCGGCAATGCCGGTATACATGGCGCTGATGCCGAAGGTCGTCGTCTTGTAGAGCGCCGTGTTGATGCCCATGGTGCTGGCCGCGATCGGGTTGTCGCGGATCGCCATCATCGCCCGGCCCGACCGGCTGTGCAGCAGGCACCAGGCCAGCACCATCAGCAGCACCATCACCGCCAGCGTCACATAATAGAGCGACTGGTCCGCGCTCAACCCCTCGATCAGCGGCTCCGGCTTCGGCACGAACAGCCCCTGCACGCCGCCCGTCCAGTGCTCGAAGGCGTCGAATTTGAGCAATTGCGGCGTCGCCACGGCGAAGGCGAAGGTGGCGAGCGCGAGATACAGCCCCTCCAGGCGGAGCGCTGGCAGGCCGAACAGGAAGCCGACGATGAACGCGACCAGCGCGGCGACCGGCAGGGTGGCGTAGTGGTTCCACTCGAAATGGTAGAGCAGGATCGCGGCAGTATAGGCGCCGACGGCGTAGAACGCGCTGTGGCCGATGGAGAACTGGCCGTTGTAGCCGGTGAGGATATTCAGCCCGAGCAGCGCGACCCCGTAGGCCATCGCCTGGGTGAACTGGAAGCTGGTGAAATCCGACACGAGATGCGGCAGCACGGCCGCGAACAGCAGGGCGACCGCGAAGCCGGCCAGCAATCCGGGCGTGACGGGGTTCGGACGGGCCATAGCGGTCAAACCCTCCGCACCACGACGCGGCCGAACAGCCCGGCCGGCTTGAAGACGAGCACGCCCACGATCAGGACAAGCGCGAAGGTGAGCTTGAGCTCGGAGCCGCCCGGCACATACTGCCCGACCCAGTTCTCCAGCACGCCGACCACGAGCCCGCCCAGCACCGCGCCGCCGGGGCTGGAGACGCCGCCCAGCAGCGCGCCGGCGAAGCCGTAGAGCAGCACGCCCGCCATCATGTTCGGCTCCAGGAAGACGATCGGAGCGACCAGAATGCCGCCGACCGCGCCGATGGACGCCGCCAGCCCCCAGCCGAGCGCCAGCATCCAGCCGACCGAAACGCCGACCAGCCTGGCCGAGTCCGGATTGGCGGCGGCGGCGCGCATGGCGAGCCCGACGCGGGTGAAGCGGAAAAAGGCGAAGACCAGCGCCAGCACGCCGAGGGTAAGCGCAATCACGCCGATATGGTGCGGGCCGATCAGGGTCGATTTGAAGCCCAGATCCTCGGGGAAGAGGCTCGGGAAGGGCTTGATGGTGAACTCCCAGATCCAGCCCGCCACGGCGTTGAAGATGACCAGCAGGCCGATGAACACGATGATCTGGTTGAGCACCGGGGCGTTCTCCACGGGCTTCACGATCACCCGCTCGATCACCACGCCCGCCAGGAAGGAGATCCCGACCGCGAGCAGGAAGGCCAGCCAGACCGGCGCGCCGAGGCCCACCAGCGTCCAGGCGATATAGGTCGAGAACATCGCCATCTCGCCCTGGGCGAAATTGAAGTGGTCGGTGGCCTGGTAGATCATCACCACGGCCAGCGCGACACAGGAATAGATCGACCCGATGGCGAGGCCGGCGAGCGTCAATTGCAGGAAAAGGTCCATCTTCGGGCGCGCGCTTTCAGTAACCGAGATAGCTGCGGCGGATGTCTTCGTCGTCGCGCAGCAGGCTGGACTCGCCGCCCATCACCACCCTGCCCGTCTCCAGCAGATAGGCATGGTCGGCGAGTTCGAGCGCGATGCTCGCATTCTGCTCCACCAGCAGCATGGAGGTGCCCTCACGCTCGCGGATGCGCGCCATGATCTCGTAGATCTCCTGCACGATCAGCGGCGCAAGGCCGAAGGAGGGCTCGTCGAGCAGCATGAGCTTCGGGCGCAGCATGAGCGCGCGGCCGATGGCGAGCATCTGCTGTTCGCCGCCGGAAAGCGTGCCCGCCTGCTGACGGCGGCGTTCGCCGAGCCTGGGGAAATAGCCGTAAACGCTCTCCATATCGGCGGCGATCTCCGCCTTGTTCTTGCGCGTATAGGCGCCGAGCGCCAGGTTCTCCTCGACCGACTGGCGCACGAAGGTGCCCCGGCCCTCCGGCACATGCGCGATGCCGAGGCCGACGATGCGCTCGGTCGAGAGGCCGGAGAGGTCCTGCCCGTCGAACACGACCTCGCCATCCGTGCGCACCATGCGGCAGATGGCGCGCAGCGTCGTGGTCTTGCCCGCGCCGTTCGCGCCGAGGACCGCTGTGATCGACCCTTCGTCGAGCTGGAAATCGACGCCGAACAGCGCCTGGGTCTGGCGGTAATAGGCCTGCAGCCCCCGGACCTCCAGGAACGCCATCAGTGCGCGGTCCCGAGATAGGCTTCGATGACCTTGGGATCGCGCTGCACCTCTTCCGGCGTGCCGTCCGCGATCTTGCGGCCGAAATCGATGGCCACGACCTTGTCCGACACCTGCATCACCAGGCTCATATGGTGCTCGACCAGAAGCACGGTGATGCCGCGCTCGTCGCGGATCTGCCGTATCTGCTGCATCAGATGGTCGAGCTCCTCGTGGTTGAGGCCGCCCGCCGGCTCGTCCAGCAGCAGCAATTCCGGCTCGCTCGCAAGCGCGCGCGCCAGTTCGACCCGCTTCTGGTAGCCGAAGGGCAGGCCGCCGACCGGCGTATGCGTCACCTCTGTCAGGTCCATGAACCCGATCAGCTCGATCGCACGGGCCATCAACCCGGCCTCCTCCCGGCGGACCCAGGGCAGGCGAAAGGCATTGGACACATAATCGCTATCGGTGCGCGAATGGCCGCCGATCATCACATTGTCCAGCACGGAGAGCGTCGGGAAGAGCGCAAGGTTCTGGAAGGTGCGGCCGATGCCGAGCGAAGCGATGCGGTTCGCCGGCAGGCCCAGCAGCGAGCGGCCCTTGAACAGGATTTCGCCCGCATTCGGCGTGTAGAGCCGCGAGAGGCAGTTGAAGAGCGTCGTCTTGCCCGCGCCGTTCGGGCCGATCAGGCCGACGATCAGGTCCTTCGGGATGTCGAAGGACACGCCGTCCAGCGCCACGATACCGCCGAAATGCACCGCGACATCGCGGACTTCGAGAACCGGCTGGTCCAATATTGCCCCCCAATTCGCGCGGTCCCGGGACCGCTTGCGCGGGCAGCCTTTAGCAGATGCGCCCCGCGCCGGCAACGCCCGGCCGGGCTTCTCATTCCTCGGCGGCGGCGGCGCCCTCCGTTTCCTCCAATTGCAGCAGCACTTCGGCCGTGTGCTGGCCCAGCGCCGGCGCGGTGGCCTGCCGCGAACCCGAGACCAGCGGCGGCGCGCCCGCAGGGTTGGGCACCGGCCAGAGGCGGTCGCCGCCGGGCTGGGCCAGATGCGAGATCAGGCCCGTCGCCTCCGTTTGCGGATGCGCCGCGAACTGCGCGTAATCCTGGAGCGCCTCGTTCTGGATGCCGGCCTCGGTCAGCCGGGCCCGCCAGTATGCGGTCGGCTCCGCCGCGATATGCGCGCCGACGGCGGCATTCAGCACCTCGGCATGGTCCGAGCGGTCCGCCGAACCGGCGAAGCGCGGGTCCGCCGCCAGATCCTCCCTGCCGAGCAGGGCGCAGAGCGCGCGGAAGTCGCTGTCCTTCAGCACCACCATCTGCATCCAGCCGTCGGCGGTGCGGAACACGCCGGAGGGCGCGGTCGGCGGGCGCATCGGGCCGCCCTCCATCAGCGTCGCCGTCATGCGAACCGCCTGGAGGTTGGCGGCCGCCGCCATCAGGCTGGAATCGATAAAACGCGCCCGGCGGTCGTCGCGCTGCGCATAGATCGCCGCCGCCACCGCCTGGTGGGTGTAGAGCGCGGTGGACATGTCCACGATGATCGGGTTGGCGCGGTGCGGGATGCCGTCATGGCCCTTGTTCTCCAGCGTGAAGCCGGTGAAGGCCTGCAATACCGGGTCCATCGCGGGCTTGGCGCTGAGGGGCCCGGCCTGCCCGAAGCCGGAGACCGACACATAGACGATCCCCGGCGCCAGCGCCTTCACAGCCTCGAAGTCGAAGCCGAGCCTGGCGGCGACGCCGGGCCGGAACCCTTCCATGAACACATCCGCGGTCCGCACCAGCCGGCGCAGCTTTTCCTTGTCCTCCTCCCGCTTGAGGTCCAGCACGATGCTGCGCTTGCCGAGATTGCCGATGACGGAAAACGCCGTGTGGCTGCCATAGCGCGCGCCCAGCACCCGCGCCCAGTCGCCCTCGGGCGGCTCGACCTTGACGACATCGGCGCCGTGTTGCGCCAGCAGCATCGCGCAATAGGGCCCGGCGATCCCCTGGCTCAGATCAACGACGCGCAGCCCCGCATAGGGCGTCTCGTAACTCATGGCCCCGGGTCTCCTCCCCCTGCCGCTGGCCACCACTCCGGCGATGTGTCAGCAGATGTCATGTTTTGTCATGTTTCCTATGCGTAAGGCACATGTTGAGGTGCCAGTTCCAGCATAACGCCATCGCTTCGGGCAGGAACTCCAACTATGCCACTCCGTTTCGCCGCCTGTCTCTCTTCAACACGGTCCTTGCTTTCCAACCGGTTTCACTCCCGCCACAGGTCCGCGGCGGGTCCGTGTGCGCAGAAAAGCGAAAGGCGGCCCCGGAAGCCGCCTTCTACTCTCATCCTACCACACTTTCCCCCATGTCAAGTCTCCGGCGAGCAGCGCCGCAAAGGCCTGGCCCTGAAGCGATTGCCCCATGCGCATTGACCGCGCCCGGCGGCCGGCCTATGTGGGGACCCCGGCGGCGCGGTGGGAGAGTGGCTATCCATCGGACTGCAAATCCGCTTACACCGGTTCGAATCCGGTCCGCGCCTCCAGGCCCCTCGCCAAGCGGTTCGAACGCCGTTATAAGGGCGCGCATTCAGGTCTGTTCCGCGGTAGCTCAGTGGTAGAGCGGTCGGCTGTTAACCGATTGGTCGTAGGTTCGAATCCTACCCGCGGAGCCACCTTTCCGGGCCTGCGAGCCTCGCGCCACGAGGGGTAATACCAACGGCACCGGGTTGAAACTCACGGGCAAATGCCGCCCCGGTTTCCCCGCCTTCTCCTCATCCTCAGTAGCGCCCGCCTGCGGGCGCGTATCGAACCTCATCCTGAATAGCCGACCGGAAACCCCGTTTCACCGCTCCGTCGCCGGCTGACGCTGGCGGCGTATCCCGCTGAGCGCCGCTTGCGCATCGAAGGACGGCATGCGCCCCTGCTGGGGCTCAATGCCTTCGACGGCGATTTCGGGCACGGTCGGGCGCATCTCCGCATTTCTGAGCCAGAGCCTGAGCAGGTGGCGGCGCCGGTCGGACTGCTCCCAGTCCTCGAAGGCCGTGCGCGCATGCAGATGAGCCTCTTGCAGAACCGTCGAGCGGACATGGTTTCTGCGCTGATCTGAGATGATTTCGGTGTAGCTGTTTTCGGTTCCGGGGTCGCCTGGCGGTATTTTGGGTTTGCAACAGCCACAAGTGACCGCGGAGGCGACCC
>JAJECF010000045.1 GCA_022822125.1 Alphaproteobacteria bacterium | reverse complement strand
ACCGCGCCCATCAGCTGCATGGCGTTGAAGCGCAGCACGGAGCCGACCAGCGCCGCGCCGACGGCCAAGGCCGCCGCCAGCTGGCCGCCCGTGCCGCCCACGATGTCCTGCACCGTGTCGAGCGGCGCGTCGAAGGTCGTGTCCGTGGTCGCGAACGCGAGGTCCGGACCGGCCAGCACTGTCGTCACGGCAAGGGCCGCGACGGCGGCGTGGCGTAGCGCGGTTTCCGTCCGGTTCATGCCGGCCGTCGCCGCGACCGTCCTGTCGGGGGCGCCCCTCACCGACCCGCCCCTGCGAGCGCGGTGCCGTCATCCGAGGTCGACTTGCGCCGGCGCGTCTTCGCCCAGGCGTCGAGGTCCTCGCGCAGATAGCGCACCCGCCCGCCGAAGCGCAGAAACACCGGCCCGTCGCCCGACACCCGGTAGCGGTCCAGCGTGCGCGTAGACAGCCCCAGATGCGCCGCCGCCGCGCGCGTGTTCAGGTAAATCGTCTCTCCGTCCGTCATGCCCGGTTCCTCCTCCTTGTTTCCCCATGCCCGGCGCAATCCGGGGCGCAGGCGCAGGCAATGGAGCGGAGAAGGCGGAGCGGGGGGAGGGGCGTTTTCTTGCAGAAAAAACGCCCCACCCTAACGGTGCCTGCGGACGCCGGCCGGCGTCAGACATGCGATTTTTCTGCGCGATCGGCTCGTTCCCGCCGCCAGGCGCCGGTCCGGAGAGAACGCCCGCTACGAGACGGTCGCCGTTTTCGATGAAACGACTATCGGTCCGAGCCTGTCCTGTACGACGATCACTGTCGTTGATCCGTTAGTTGCCGCTCTCTGCGACGACAGCGTCATCGCTGTCATGCACGACACGTCCATGCGCATCGATGACGCCGGCGTCGGAACGAAGGCATGCCGGAAATTCCGCCCGCAGTCGAACGACAGGTTGGCGTTGAGGTCGTTCCGCCTCGCCACCGCCGTCACGTCAGGCGCGTAGCTCTCCACAACGATCCGACGCTTGTCGACCTCGCTCCAACGTCACGCACAGACGGTCGCCACCTCGTGCTTACGCGGCAAAGTGACGCTTCCTGCGAACTCCACGGGCCCGCAACTCTGCGGCTCCGGGGGCTACGATGCGGCGTCGACCGCATCGCGATGTTCCGCAGTCGCCATGTCGCGGTAGCGTTTCAGGGTCGCCTTCGCCTTTCTCAGGCGACGCTTGATCCGCGCATGCATCCAGCCGCCGATATAGTATTCCTCCGCGACCCGCTCAGGTGTCCAGAACCGCATCGCGATCTCACGGTGCGTGAGCCCCTCCGCCTCGCTTTCGAGCGCCAGCAGCAGAAGTTCGGTGTCTCTGTCGTCCCCCTTGCCCGCCCCGGTCGAGGGAGCGGCGCGCCGAGCCAGACGTCCTCAATGCGCACTACCTCCCGCACCAGAAGCAGTCCGCCATCCTCCGCAAGGACCGCGCCGGGCGGAAGACGGACCAGGACCGACCGGTTGGCCTGCTCGATCCTGAGCATCAACGCGTTATCGAAGAGCCGCAGGCCCGTGAGCACCGCGTCGCCCTCCGCCGCAAGGCGAACCAGCGGCGGCGCATCGCGCGTCACCCGGCCGTCGATCACCCCGGCCCTGGCCCAGAACGGTCCGAATGGCCGTTCCGCGTCCGGGTCCTCCCAGGCCAGCATGCCCCAGGCCATGGCGGCGAGGTCGGCCGGCATCTGGAGGCGCACCGGGAACGGCGCGCGTTCCGGCAGGCCCGGCAGCGGGCGGCGTTTCGTCCAGGCATCGCGATAGGCCTTGCTCGCCCGGATGAAATGCCAGGCCCGCACCGCGTCCCATCCGCCGACCTGACGCGGCATCGTCAGGCAACCTGCTCGCCCGCCGGATCGGAATCCGCGCATCGCCGTTCCACAGGGCGAGTGTCCTCCGGATGATACCCACCATCCAGGCGTGCGTGGGACCTGGACGCGGTTGGCGTCTGCAACACGCTCACCACCGCAGATCGACCTCGACCCCGAGCCGGTGTTCGGGCGGCGCGCTGTCGCTTTCGCTGCGCGTCGCCCTCATGCCGAAGGAGAGATCGGGGGCATTGCCGGCGGGGGAGAGGCGCCAGCCGAGCGTGTAGTCGCGCGCGCCGGTAGCGAGGCCGAGGCCCACATGCGGGCTGCCGGTGAAGCGACCGCCGAGCGCCGGGAAGCCGTATGCCGCTTCCGCATGCCAGCGGGCGGTGGCGTCGTCGGAGCCGCCGCGCTCGCCGAGCGGATCGGGCGTGAACAGCGCATCGAGACCGCCCGCTGCCGACCCGCCCCAGTCCTGCCTCAGCGAGAGCGACAGGCCCCGCGCGCTCGCCGGCTCCGGATCGAAAGCGAGCGAGGCCGCAAAGCCCCGGTCTTCCAGATCGTCCGAACCATGCGCGACCAGCGTGCGACCCGAGAGGTCGAGATTGAGCCCGAGCCGCGGATCCACCCAGGCGATGCCGCCGCCAAGCTCCACCCCGAAGCCGGTCTCCGCATCGCCGCCGTCATGGCGCATGCCGAGTTCCAGCCTCGGCGTCATGCCTGCTCCCTCCGACTCGGGTGAGGAACCGGGCAGCGCGATATGCCAGCGCCCCTCCAGCCCGAGCCGGAGCCGGGTCACATCGGAGTCGGAGGCCGCGAGATCCTGCGTCTTGTCCGAGGAGGTCCGCGCCCAGAGCGCGTCCGAGACCAGCGCCAGCGCCGGGCCGCTT
>JAJECF010000185.1 GCA_022822125.1 Alphaproteobacteria bacterium | reverse complement strand
ACCCGGCTCGCGCCGACGCCGACGAACATCTCGACGAAGTCGGAGCCGGAAATCGTGAAGAAGGGCACATTCGCCTCGCCGGCGATGGCGCGCGCGAGCAGCGTCTTGCCGGTGCCGGGCGGCCCCACCAGCAGCACGCCCTTCGGGATGCGTCCGCCGAGGCGCTGGAATTTCTGCGGGTCGCGCAGATATTCCACCACCTCCTCCAGCTCTTCCTTGGCCTCGTCGATGCCGGCGACATCCTCGAAGGTGACGCGGCCGGACTTCTCGGTCAGCATCCGCGCCTTCGACTTGCCGAAGCCCATGGCCCGCCCGCCGCCGGACTGCATCTGGCGCATGAAGAAGATCCACACGCCGATAAGCAGCAGCATCGGGAACCAGGAAATCAGGATGGAGACAAGCGAAAGCCCGTCATCGGGCGGCACGGCGTTGATCCGCACGCCGCCCTTGCGCAGCCGTTCGACGAGGCCGGGGTCGTCGGGCGTGTAGGTGGTGAAGCGCTTGCCGTCCTTGGTCTGGCCGACAATGGTGCGGCCCTGGATCGTCACCTCCTCGACATGCCCGGCCTCGACCTGGGCGACGAAGTCCGAGAAGGGAAGGCCGTTCTGCCCGCTCCGGTTGCCCGACCCTTGGAAGACGTTGAACAGCAGGATCAGCAGAACGCCGAGTACGAGCCATATTGCAATATTCTTGCCCATCGTCTGCAGCGGTCGCCTCCGGCCGGCATGAAAGGGTGGGGGAGCCTTGCAATCCTAGTTAAGTTCAGCGCCGCTGGAAACAAGGGCGAATCCTGCGCCGGCCAGCGGAGCGCGCGGCCGGAATGTCGCATATGGACACGCCGTGTCGTCAAGACCGCATGCGGTCCCGTCGGATTCCAGCAATTTGCCGTCCTCAAGGAAAAAGGCGGGCAGGGCGCGGTCGAGCGCCGCCGGCCATGGCCGCGCGCCGGGCAGCGCTGCCCGCCGGCGCTGCCCGACTGTAATCGGCGCCGGCCCGGGATTGACGACCTCGAAGCGCCCGTCCCACAAGCCTCTGTCGCCGGGGGCGAGGCGCAGCGCTTCGCGAATCCGCCCGGCCTCCCTTCCGCACCACCAGCCGGCGCGTGTCGGAATCATGGCGCAGCCGCCCAGCACGCTTGCCGTCGGCGCCTGCCGGAGACGCGCGGCAAGGCCTGCGACCCTGGCGCTGCGGGGCGGGTGGGCCTTGCCGCCGAGGGTCGCCAGCAGGCGGCCGAGCGCCGCCTCGCCGACCGGCGAGGCGAGCATCCGGGGGATATCGACGCGCGCGATGCCGCTTTCGTGGAGTTCGACCGTCTCGGCGAGCAATGCGGCCGTCCGGTCCTCGCGTCGCCGCCGCGACGGCCCCCGCGCTGCTGCCTCCCGGCCCAGCCGCCCCAGCCGTCCGGAACTCATGGCGGCGCGCAGCCGGCCTCGCGCCGAAGAGGGCGAGAAGTTTGTCGGGTCGTCGGTCCACGCGACGCCGAGGCCCCGCAGATAGGCTTCCAGATCCTGCCGCGGCCGGTTCAGCAGCGGACGCAGCAGGCGCATGTCCGGATGTTCGGCGAGGGGCGCCATGGCGGCGAGGCCGCGCTCGCCGCTGCCGCGTTCGGCGCGCATGGCGGCGGTCTCGCCCTGGTCCTCCAGATGGTGGCCGAGCAGCAGGTGCAGGGCAACGGCCTCCCGGCAGGCCCCGGCGAGCAGCCGGTACCGGGCCAGGCGGGCCGCCGCCTGGAGATTTCCGGGCGCGAGCGGCTCCCTGCGGACAAGGATGCGGTGCGGAACGCCGAATGCGGCGAGCCGCGCCCCTGCGAGCGCTGCTTCGTCAGCCGATTCGGGTCGAAGGCGGTGATCGACGGTGACGGCAAGGAGCTCTCCGCCGCGCGCGGCGGTCCAGGCTCTGGCCATCAGCGCCAGCGCCATGCTGTCTCGTCCGCCCGAGACCGCCGCAATGAGGCGCGGCGCCGGCTCGAACGGGCCGAGCCGCTCCATGGCGCATGCGAATGACGGGTCGGGTGGCGGCGGGTCGGGCGTCAGCACTTCAGCCGCCGGCGCTCGGCGTCGGCGTCGGCGATAACGGCGGGCGGCGCTTGCTGGTGCTTCCGCGCCAGCAGCGACAGCGCGATGCAGGCTTCCTGCGGCTTGTCGTCGGCCGCGAACGCCTTGCTGAGCTTCAGGAGGTTGTCGGGCGCCTTGGAGCCTTCCGGGTCCTTTTCATAGGCGAGCAGGAATTGCTGCGCCGCCGCGCCGTGCTTTCCCTGCCCGGCAAGGCTGGCCGCCAGCCAGTGCCTGGCGTTATTGGCCAATTCATGCTCGGGAAAGTCCTCCAGAAAGCCTGCGAAGACCTGCTCGGCCTCCGGCACGCGATTCTGGAGCAGCAGGTTCCTGCCTTGATTGTAGCGCTCCAGGGCGTCGCCTCCGGGCAGAGCCGCCGGCGCGGCCGCTTCCGTTTCGCCGGCTTCGGCGACCGGCGCGGCGGCATCCGCCGCCGGAGTTCCGGATGTTTCGGCCGGTTGCTCTTCGGCCTGGCGCTCCAGCGCCTGCATGCGCAACTCGGCATCGTCGAGGCGGCGTTGCAGGCGTTCAACCGTATCGGTGAGAGCGCGCAGGTCGCGCTCATAGGCCGAGAGCCGGTTCAGGATCGGGAGCAGCGCCTGGTCGGCCGCCTGCGCCGCCGCCGTCGAGGGCAGGGCGCAGAGCAGCAGGAACGCCAGAACGCGCATGGCCGGATCAGTCTAGGATCATCACCGCGCGGCGGTTTTGGGCCCAGGCTTCCTCGTTCGATTCGACCGCCACGGGCCTTTCCTTGCCATAGCTGACGATCCGCACCCGGTTGGCGTCGATGCCGGAAGCGATCAGATAGCTGCGCACTTCGGCCGCGCGCCGTTCGCCGAGCGCAAGGTTGTATTCGCGTGTGCCGCGCTCGTCCGCATGGCCTTCGATCACCACCGACAGGCCGCCATGCGCGGTAAGCCAATTCACCCAGGCTGCGACCTGGTCCTGAGCCGCCGTGTCCAGATCGTGCCGGTCATAGGCGAAGTGCGCCTTGTCGCCAATGACCTGTTGCAGTTCTTCCGCCGAGCCTGGCGGAGGCGCCAGCGCCCGCGAGTCGACGCCCTGGTCCTGCTTGGCTTCCGTCTTGGCGCCCGCCGCGGCCGCGGCGCCTGCCTTGTCGTCGTCCAGATTCGAGCCTGTCTCGCAGGCGGCAAGCAGAACCAGCGCCAGCGCCGACGCCAGCAGTTTCATCGACATGCGAATCCTCCTTTGGTTTCGCGGAGATTAAGCCGGCCGCGAATCGCCGCCATTGTGCGGCATTCGATACGCGGCACAAGGGCGTTCATGGGGAAATCGGCGACCAGGCGGGGTCGGATGCGTCGGTCTCCGTCGCAATCCGGCGCGGGTCGCCTCCGGTGATGTTGACCTGCCACAAGCCCGGCGAGAAACCCGTGCGGCGGTCGTGGATGCTGTCCTGCTTGAAATAGGCCAGCACGCGCCCGTTCGGCGACCATGTCGGCCCCTCGGCGTGGTAGGCCGTGTCGAGGACCCTCGCTTCGGAGCCGTCGGGGCGCATGGTGCCGATATGGAACTGCCCGCCCAGGATCCGGGTGAAGGCGATGAGATCGCCGCGGGGCGACCAGACCGGCGTGGCGAACCGGCCCTTGCCGGTGCTGATCCGCCGCGGGTCGGACCCGTCGGCATTCATGACATAGAGCTGCTGTGTGCCGCTCCGCTTGGATTCGAACACGATACGGGAGCCGTCCGGGCTGTAGGAGGCGGCCGCGTCGATGCCGGCGGTGTGTGTCAGGCGCGTGAGCCTGCGCGTGCCGAGGTCCATCGCGAAGATGTCCGAATTTCCTTCCTCCCGGGTCATCGTTATCAGCACGCTGTCGCCGTCCGGAGAGAAGCGCGGCGCATATTGCATGCCGGGAAACCGGCCGAGCGCCTCGCGCTGGTTGGAATCGATATTCAGGATATGGACACTGGGCGGCTGCTTCGGACGGTCATAGGACAGGTAGATGATCTCCTGCTTCGTCGGCGAGAAGCGGGGCGTCAGCACCAGATTGTTCCCGTCCGTCAGATAGCGCGCGCGCGCGCCGTCCTGGTCCATCAGCACAAGGCGCTTGCGGCGCTTGTCGGCGGGGCCCGTCTCCGAGACGAAGACGATGCGGCTGTCGAAATAGCCGTCCTCGCCCGTGGCCTGCTTGTAAACCGCGTCGGCGATCTTGTGGGCGAGGCGCCGCCAGTTCTCAGCTGGGGTTGTGTAGGTGAAGCCCACAAGCTGCTGCTGGGTCAGCACGTCCCAGAGCCGGAACAGGGCATGCAGGTCGCCATTCGGTTGCATGGAGGTCTCGCCGACGACCAGCAGATGAGCGCCGATAACGCGCCAATTATTGAAATTCGGGCGAAGGTCGGCGTCTTCGGGGCGGGAGAGGAACGCCTCTTCGGGAATCGCTCGGAACAGGCCGGACCGCTCCAGGTCGGCGCTGACGACATCGGCCATCTCATTCCCGAAGCGGGCGGCTTCCCTGTCCGCTCCGACAAACGGCGCGATCGCCACAGGCACCGGGTCCGGAACGCCCTCGGTGATGTCGATGGTCACCTGCGCCGCCGCCGGCGAGGCGGCGGCAAGACATATCGGGAGCAGGACGAGACGGAGAAATGGATGCGGCATGGTCTCAGGCCTCCTCATCTATTGCAGTTTGCGCGGATCGAAATTCAAGTCCAGAGACGTCCATCCGGGCGGCACGTCAAGCTGCTCGCACAAGGGATGGCGCAGGGCGCGTTCCGCCCATTCCCGGCCGGCGCGGTAGCTGCGGCTGCTCCTGGCACCGACCGGCTTGATTGATATGATGCGCCGGTCCGGGCCGAGCGTGACCTGCAGTTTGACAGCATAATTCTCCGAAGGGTCGAGACCGGGAACCGGCTGCCAGCAGCTCTTGAGTTGTCGCCTTATTCGGGCCTTGTGCGACTGAGTGAACACCGCCTCCTCGGCTACCTCGGCCGGCGTCGGCGTCGGGGGCTTGTCCGGCAGGGCGCTTCTCAGCGTGTCGAGATCGTCCGCGCGCGTGGCTTCGCGCAGCGCCGCAAGTTCATTGGGCGGGAGCTTCGGTGCCGGGGCAGGCTTCGGCGCGGGTTCCGGGGGCTTGGGCGGCGGCTTCGCCTGCGTTTGTTCAGGGGGCTGTTTCTGCGGCGGGGGCGGAGGCTCCGGCGCGGCGGCCGGCGGCTCGGGCTCAGGAGGTGGTTCGGGCTTCTGGGGTTCGGGCGTCAGCGCGGCGACCTCTACAGGTTCTTCCGGCGGCGGTTCGGGCTTCGGGGGTTCGGGCGCGGCGACCTCCACGGGTTTTTCCGGCGGCGGGGACGCTTCGACGGGCGGAGGCTCCGCAACAACCGGCTCCGGTTCGGGTGGCTCCGGCGGCGTTTCGACGGGCAGGGGCTCCGGCGGCAGGGGCGCCTTCGCCTCCGTGCGCTCGCTCACCAGCAAGGCTGGAATGCGAATCTCGTCCTCGAAGGGATCGGGCGGGTCGTGGAGCATGGGCAGTTCTGTAGCGGCCAGGATCAGAACGCCTATATGGGCGAAAACCGAGGCGAGCAGGGCCAATTGGCTCACGGCGGCGCCTCCGGGGGCGGCAACTCCGCTATCAGCAATGCTGGATTGAAGCCCGCTTTCTGGAGCGCGCCCAGCACGTTCATCACCCGCCCGTAGTCAACCTCTCGATCGCCGCGGACATGAACATTGACGGACGGGTCCTGCCGCGCGTCCTTGATGGCGCGCAGCTTCGCCGCGAGCTCCTCCACCCCGACTTCATTTTCCTGCTCGGCGTCCTGGATATAGACCTTGCCCTCTGCATCGACGGTGACCACGAGCGGCTCGTCGCTGTCGGTGAGTTGCGCGGCTTCGGTTTCCGGCAGGTCCACCGGCACGCCGACCGTGAGCAGCGGCGCGGTAATCATGAACACCACCAGCAGCACCAGCATGACATCGACCAGCGGCGTCACATTGATTTCGCTCATCGGGCGGTATCTGCGCCCGCGCCGGCCCGGTCCTCCAAGCGGGGCGGCCATCTCACCCGGCCTCGGAAAGCTCGCGCGAGGTCACGGTCACCACATCGGCGACGAGCCCGTCCAGCCGCGCGCCGTAGCGGTTGATGTCGTTCGAGAACTTGTTGTAGGCGACGACGGCGGGGATCGCGGCGACGAGCCCGAGCGCGGTCGCGAACAGCGCCTCGGCGATACCCGGCGCCACGACGGCGAGATTGGTCTGCTTGGACGCCGCAATCGCCGCGAAGCTGTTCATGATGCCCCAGACCGTGCCGAACAGGCCGATGAACGGCGACACGGACCCGACCGAGGCGAGGAAAATCATGTGCCGCTCAATGCGGTCCATCCAGCGGCCGGCCTCGACCGTCATCACCCGCTCGACCCGCGCCTGCAGCGCCTCGCGGGCGGTTGCCTCCCTGAGCGGCCCGCGTTCCAGCGTGTCCTGCAGTTCCTGCATCGCCACGTCGAACACGCAGCTCATCGGGTCGCGGTCCTGGTGGCTTGTCTGCGCATGCAGGTCTTCGAGGGAGGCGACCGACCAGAACGCTTCCTCGAACCGCCCGGCGTCGCGGTTCAGGCGGCGGACCCGGCGCCACTTGTCGAAAATGATCGCCCAGGACACGACCGAGGCGATGAGCAGCACGAGCATCACCGCCTTGACCACCGCATCGGCCTGCAAGAACAGGCCGAAGGGGGACAATGCGTCCGTCGCCGCGAACAGATCTGGCATCGACAATTCGTCCATAGACCGCCTAACCTTCCCTCATGTCGCCCTGCAATTGGGCAAAAACATGGCGCAATCGCGCCGGAAGCCGCCCGGGACGGCTATTATCGCCGAGTCGCGCGATCCGGATGCGAATCGCCACCAGTAATTCGTCATCCCGCCATATACTCTGCGCCAGCGACAATGTCGCGCCGCCGACGCCTGTCGGCCTCGTGCGCACCTCCAGCGCGTCGTCGAGTCTGGCGGGCCGATGGTAGCGCAGCGCGCAATCGACCACGGCGAAGGCGATGCCGCGATTGCTGTAGCCCAGTTCCCGGAGCAATTCGGTGCGCGCCCGCTCCGCGAACCGCAGATAGGCGGTGTGATAGACGATGCCGCCGGCATCCGTGTCCTCGTAATACACACGGACCGGGAACTTATGATCTCCCGGCCCGGGCCGGCCGTCTCCGGGGTCAGCTTCCATCGAACAGGTCCGCCGCGCGTCCCGGCGGGGCGAGGCCCAGGCACTCCCAGCCCCGTTCGGACAGCACGCGCCCGCGCGGCGTGCGCAGCACCAGAGCCTCGCGGATGAGATAGGGTTCCACCACCTCCTCCAGCACATCGCGCTGCTCGGCGAGTGTGGCGGCCAGCGCTTCGGCTCCGGCCGGGCCGCCGCCATAGGCTTCCGCCAGGCAGCGCATATAGCGCCGGTCCATCGCGTCGAGGCCGAGCCGGTCCACCTCCAGTTGCACCAGCGCGCCGTCGGCCGCCACCTCGTCGATCTCGCCGCGCCCGGCCACGGCGGCGAAGTCGTGGACCCGGCGCAGCAGCCGCCCGGCGATTCGCGGCGTGCCGCGCGCGCGCCGGGCGATCTCCAGCGCGCCCGCCTCGCTCGCCGGAATGCCGAGCAGCCGGGCGGCGCGCGCCACGATCCGCGCCAGCTCCTCCGGCTCGTAGAATTCGAGGCGCAGCGGAATGCCGAAGCGCTCGCGCAGCGGCGTGGTCAGCAGGCCGGCGCGCGTCGTGGCGCCGACCAGGGTGAAGGGCGGCAGGTCGATACGCACCGAGCGCGCCGCCGGCCCCTCGCCGATCATCAGGTCGAGCTGGCAATCCTCCAGCGCCGGATAAAGAATTTCCTCCACCGCCGGGTTCAGACGGTGGATTTCGTCGATGAACAGCACGTCGCGGGGCTGGAGGTTGGTGAGCAGCGCGGCAAGATCGCCGGCGCGGAGGATGACCGGGCCGGAGGTCGCGCGGAAGCCGACGCCGAGTTCGCGCGAAACGATCTGCGCCAGCGTGGTCTTGCCGAGCCCCGGCGGTCCGACGAACAGCACATGGTCCAGCGCCTCGCCGCGCGCCCTGGCCGCATCGATGAAGACCTTGAGGTTTCGTCTGAGGCGCTTCTGGCCGATGAACTCGTCCAGCGTTTCCGGCCGGAGCGCGACGTCGCGGTCTCCGGGTCGGCGCTCCGGCGCAACACTGCGGTCCGCCGTCACCGCGCCAGCTCCCGGAGGCTCGCCCGGACCAGGTCGTCGAAGCCGACCTCCTCGCCGAGGCCGCGCCGCGCCGCCGCCGCCGCCGCCAGCGCCTCGGAGCGCCCGTAGCCGAGATTGACCAGCGCCGAGAGCAGCTCGTCCCCGGCGGCGATGCCCGCCGCGCCGGGCGTGGCGGCCATCACGGCGGGCGTCCCGGCCTTGCCTTTCAACTCGTTGACGATGCGTGCGGCGAGCCTCGGGCCGACGCCCTCCGCGCGCGACAACGCCTTGCGGTCCTCGGCGAGCAGGGCGGTCGCCAGCTCATCGGGCGTGAGCGCGGAGAGCAGGGCCAGCGCCACGCGCCCGCCGACCCCCTGCACGCCGGTCAGATAGCGGAACCAGTCCCGCTCGGCGGCGTCGGCGAAGCCGTAAAGCGCGATCGAGTCCTCGCGGACCCGCGTCTCGACCAGCAGGGTCGCGTCGCGTCCGTTCTCCAGCCGCCCGGCCGTGCGGCCGGAGGCATGGACCACATAACCGACGCCGGCGACATCCACGATCAGCGCCTCGCCGTCGCCGTGATCGACCCTGCCGGTCAGCCGCCCGATCATCCGGCCGCCGCCGCGAACGGCATTTGGTGCGCATGCGCCACCGCCACCGCCAGGGCGTCGGCGGCGTCGGGGCCCGCCGGATCGCAGCCCGGAAGCAGGATGCCGATCATGTATTGCACCTGCGCCTTGTCCGCCCCGCCGGCGCCGACCAGCGCCTTCTTGACGCTCCTCGCGGCGTATTCCGTCACCGGCAGCCCGGCGCTGGCGGCGGCCGCCAGCGCCGCCCCGCGCGCCATGCCGAGCTTCAGCGCGGCGCCTGGGCTGCGATGCACGAAGACCTCTTCGACCGCGGCCATGTCCGGCCGAAAATCCTCGATCACCTGCGCCACGCCCGCGAAGATCTCGGCCAGGCGGTCTGCGATGCCGGCCTTCGGGTCCGGCTTCAAATTGCCATTGGCGACATGGACGAGGCGGCTGCCGCGCGTATCGACAATGCCCCAGCCCGTGACGCGCAAGCCGGGGTCGAACCCGATGACGCGCGCGCCGGGGGTCATTCTGCGAGCCGGGCGAGCACCTCGTCCGACATGTCGTAATTGGCCGAGACGTTCTGCACGTCGTCATGATCGTCGAGCGCTTCAAGCAGCTTGAAGAGCACGGCGGCCGGCTCCTCCTCCACGGGCACGAGGGTCTGCGGCTTCCAGACAAGTCGCGCCGCCTGCGGCTCGCCGATGGACCGCTCCAGCGCCTCGCGCACGGCATGCAGGTCCTCCGGCGCGGTCAGCACATCGTGGCCCTCATCGTCCGAGACCATGTCGTCGGCGCCGGCTTCCAGCGCCGCCTCGAACATGTCGTCGCTGCTGGCGGCGTCCCGGGAAAAGCGGACCAGCCCCGCCCGGTCGAACAGGAAGCTCACCGAGCCGGTCTCGCCGAGCGAGCCGCCGTTCTTGGAGAACGCGGCGCGCACATCCGCCGCCGTGCGGTTGCGATTGTCGGTCAGCGCCTCGACGATCACCGCGACTCCGGCCGGCCCGTATCCCTCGTAGCGCACCTCCTCGTAAACGGCCCCGTCACCGTCGCCGGCGCCGCGCTTCATCGCCCGGTCGATGCGGTCGCGCGGCATGTTGGCGGCGCGGGCGGCCTGGATGGCGGAGCGCAGGCGGGGATTGGAATCGGGATCGGGGGAGCCCAGCTTCGCCGCCACTTCGATTTCGCGCCCGATCTTCGTGAACAGTCTTGCGCGCTTGGCGTCCTGCGCGCCCTTGCGGTACATGATGTTCTTGAACTGCGAATGTCCGGCCATCGGCCTGCCGCTCCCCTGCCGCCGCGATTTCGGGACCCGTGGCTATATAACGCAGGCCGGCAGGGTCTGCGAGAGCCGCCCCCCGACCCGCACCGGTTCGGCCCGGAGCGCAAGCCCCGTCCGGTCGTCGGTTTCGACGAAGAGGCCGCATACGGTCGCCGGGCCCGCCGCCGGCTCCGGCCGCCCTCCCGACATCTTGCGCACGAAGCGGCGCATCGGCTCGTCCTTGGCCATGCCGATGACCGAGTCGTAGTCGCCGCACATGCCGGCGTCGGTCTGGTAGGCGGTGCCCTTGGGCAGCACCATGGCGTCGGCGGTGGGCACATGGGTGTGGGTGCCGACCACGACAGACACATCGCCGTCGAAAAAATGCCCGAAGGCCATCTTCTCGCTGCTCGCCTCGCCGTGAAGGTCGATCAGGATCGCATGCGTGCCCCCGCCGAGGGGATAGCGCTTGAGCGCGCGCAGCACCGTGGCGAAGGGGTCATCCAGCGGGTCCATGAACAGGCGCGCCATCGCATTGACGACCACCGCCCGGCGTCCGTCGCCCAGCGCCACCTCGGCGAGCCCGCGCCCCGGCGTGCCGGGCGGGAAATTGATCGGGCGGAGCAGCCTTGGCTCGCGCTCCATATAGGGGATGACCTCCTTGCGGTCCCAGACATGGTTGCCGGAGGTCACGACATCGGCTCCGGCCTTGAACAGGCCTTCAACCATGTCGGGCATCATGCCGATGCCGTGGGCCATGTTCTCGCCATTGACCACGGCAAGGTCCACGGCGAGCCGCCGGCGCAGCTCCGGCAGTTCCTTCGCCACCGCATCGCGGCCCGCGCGGCCCATCACATCGCCTAGAAAGAGGATTCGCACGTCACGGTCTCCGCTGGAAGAATCTGAGGCCGGCTTCCGTCGCGATGCCGGCGAGGGGCCGGTCGTCCGGCCCGACGGGCACGGCCGCCGCTTCCTGTGCCGCATAGGCCGCCCCGATGGCAAGCGCGCCCGTTGCCGCAATCGTCCGGTCGTAATAGCCGCCGCCATAGCCGAGGCGGTTGCCGCGAGCGTCGAACGCCAGGAGCGGCACGAGCAGCACGTCCGGCTCCGCCCGCGGCCCCGTCGGTTCCCGGAGGCCGAAAGGGCCGGGCGCCAATTCGTCCCCCGGACGCCAGAGGCGGAATTCCAGCACCGTGCCGCGCGGGCCGGTCACCGGCAGGGCGATGGGCCGGCCGAGCGCCAGCAGCAACGGGCGGGGGTCGATTTCCCCCCGGACCGGCCAGTAGCCGGCGATGCACCGCCCTTCGAGCGCTGTTTCCCGGCAGAGCGCGGCCGGCGGCAGGCCTGCGCGGCGCCGGAGCATTTCGCGGCGCATGGCCGCCTTTGCGGAAGGAAGCGAAGCCGCCCTGGCCGTCGGTCTCAAGCCAATCCTCCGGGACCCTCGCTAACGAGGTGGGCGTCGTGTGCCGAAGCCAAGGCTACGACAGGGACAACTCCCTGGAGTTTCGGTAACGGCCCCGGGATATCGTTAGCCAAACGCACCGGGCAGCTTCGCCGCGAGTTTATGCGGGCGCGAATCTGGACGCAACCGACTCGACCTTGTCGGCCAGATATTCGAGCGCCATGGCCAGCTCTTCCAGGTCGGGCGCGGCCTCGCGCTCCCGGGCCTTCTGCTCCTGGATGAGCTCGTCCGCCAGCATGACGCTCGCCATAATGACGAGGTTGAGGTCGTTCACGCGGTCCATCTGGGTTGCGAGTTCGTCCACGCCCGCGCCCAGCAGCGCGCCGGCCGTGCGGATGCGCTCTTCCTGGCCGTCGTCGCAGGCTAGGCTGTATTGCTTGCCGTTGATCGTGATGGCGACCTTGGCCAAGGCCCTACTCCCCGCTTTCGACCGCCGCATCGAGGCGGGTTATGGCCGCGTCGAGCCGCGCCGTGACCTGGCTGTGCAGGGCCCGGAGCGCGGCAAGCTCGGCCTCGGCTTCGGCATTGCCGGCCGGGGCAGAATCCAGACGCTCCAGCGCGGTATCGATGCGCGAGAGCGCGGCTTCGATGCGCGATATGACGGCTTCGTTTCCGGTCATGCGGTTCCCGGTCCCGTTTCCGCCTTTATTTGACAGCCCGCGGCGGCCAGCGTCAACAAACCGCTCTCCGGCCGTGTTGACGGCGGCGGTCCGGGGCGGGCATTTTGCGCGCCTCCATGCCTCCGATCCTGGACTGCCCTGCTCCCATGTCCGCCAAACCCGATCTCGCCTCGATGGCGAACGCTTTGCGCGCGCTTGCCATGGATGCCGTCGAGCAAGCGAAATCCGGCCATCCGGGCATGCCGATGGGCATGGCGGATGTGGCGACCGTGCTGTTCGCGCGCTATCTGCGCTACGATGCCGGCGCCCCCGACTGGCCGGACCGGGACCGGTTCGTGCTCTCCGCCGGGCACGGCTCGATGCTGCTTTACGGCCTGCTGCACCTGACGGGCTATCCCGGCATGGACATGGGCGAGATCGAGCGCTTCCGACAGCTTGGCAGCGCCACGCCGGGCCATCCCGAATACGGCCACAGCCCCGGCGTCGAGACCACGACAGGACCGCTCGGGCAGGGCATCGCCACGGCGGTCGGCATGGCCATCGCCGAGCGCGCGGTGAACGCCGCCTTCGGCGACGATCTGGTGGACCACCGCTGCTGGGTGATCGCCAGCGACGGCGACCTGATGGAGGGCGTGTCGCACGAAGCCGCCGCGCTTGCGGGCCATCTCAGGCTCGGGCGGCTGATCGTGCTCTATGACGACAACGGCATCTCCATCGACGGGCCGACCGCGCTCGCCATGTCGGACGATCCGGCCGGGCGCTTCGAGGCCTGCGGCTGGCACACGACCGCCTGCGACGGCCACGACCCGGACGACATCGCCCGCGCTATAGACGCCGCGCTCGACGATCCGCGCCCGTCGCTCGTCTCCTGCCGCACCACCATCGCAAAGGGCGCGCCGACCAAGGCCGGGACCGCCGCCTCGCACGGCGCGCCGCTCGGCGCGGAGGAGATTGCGGCGGCCCGCGAAGCGCTCGGCTGGTCTCACGCCCCCTTCGTCATTCCGAACGAGATCGCCGCCGCGTGGCGCGATGCCGGCGCGCGGGGCCGGGCGGCGCGCGATGCCTGGCAGGCGCGGCTTGAGGCGAGCGCGGACCGGGCGGAGTTCGAGCGGCGCATGAGCGGCGCGCTGCCGGCCGGCTTCGAAGCCGCGATGGCGGATTACAAGGCAAGCCTGCTGGCGGACCCGCCCAAACTCGCCACAAGGCAGGCGTCGCAGCGCGCGCTCGGCGCGGTGAACGCGGCGCTTCCGGAAACGATCGGCGGCTCCGCGGACCTCACCGGCTCCAACGGCACGCTAACGCCCGGCCTCGAACCCTGGAACGCGGACAATTACGGCGGCCGCTACCTGCATTACGGCGTGCGCGAGCACGGCATGGCGGCGGCGATGAACGGCATGGCGCTGCATGGCGGCGTCATCCCCTATGGCGCCACCTTCCTCACCTTCACCGACTATTGCCGGCCCTCCATCCGCCTCGCGGCGCTGATGGGCGTGCGCTCCATCTTCGTCATGACGCATGATTCCATCGGCCTCGGCGAGGACGGGCCGACGCACCAGCCCATCGAGCATCTGGCGAGCCTGCGCGCCATGCCGGGCCTCGTCACCATGCGCCCGGCGGATGCGGTGGAAACGGCGGAATGCTGGGAGGTCGCGCTGGCGCTCAAGGGGCCGTCCGTGCTCGCGCTGACGCGCCAGGGCGTGCCGGCGGTCCGAACGGAGCCGGCTGACGAGAACCTGTCGGCGCGCGGGGCCTATGTGCTCGCCGATTGCGAGGGCGCGCCGGCGGCGGTGCTGATCGCGACCGGCTCCGAGGTCGGCATCGCGATGGAGGCGAAGGCGGCGCTCGACCGCTCGGGCGCGCCGGCGCGCGTCGTTTCCATGCCGTGCATGGAGTTGTTCGAGAAACAGGACGCCGGCTATCGGTTGGGCGTGCTGCCGGAGGGGCCGGTGCGCGTCGCGGTCGAGGCGGCCGCCTCCTTCGGCTGGGAGCGCCATGTGGGCCCGGGCGGGGCGGTGGTCGGTATCGACAGCTTCGGCGCCTCGGCTCCGGCCGCGGCGCTCTACGAGCATTTCGGCATCACGGCCGCGCGGGTGGTGGAAGAGGTGCGCGCCCGGCTCGGCTGAGCCCCGGGCGCGGAACGAGCAAGGGAGACGAGGGCATGACGGCCAGGGTTGCAATCAACGGTTTCGGGCGCATCGGGCGCCTTGCATTGCGCGCGGCGCTGGAATCGGGGCGCAACGACCTGGAGTTCGTCGCGGTCAACGATCTAGGGTCGGTCGAGGCGAATGCGCATCTGCTGAAATACGATTCGACCCACGGAACCCTGCCATTCGAGGTGAAGGCGTCCGGCGGCAGCATCGAGGTCGCCGGGCGCTCTATCGAGGTGACGGCCGAGCGCAACCCGGCGGACCTGCCCTGGGGCCGGCTCGGCATCGACATCGTGCTGGAATGCACTGGCATTTTCGCAAGCAAGGCCAAGGCTGCCGCGCATCTGGAAGCGGGCGCGCGCAAAGTGCTGGTCTCGGCTCCGGCGGACAATGCCGACCTGACGGTCGTCTATGGCGTCAACCATGAGGGGCTGGAGGCGGGCCACACCGTCGTCTCCAACGCTTCCTGCACGACCAATTGCCTCGCGCCGGTGGCGCAGGTGCTGCATCGCGCGGTCGGCATCGAGCGCGGTTTCATGACCACGATCCACGCCTTTACCGGCGACCAGGCGATCCTCGACACGCTGCACGGGGACCTGCGCCGGGCGCGCGCGGCGGGCCAGTCCATGATCCCGACCTCGACGGGGGCCGCCCGCGCCGTCGGGCTGGTGCTGCCGGAGCTGGCGGGCAAGCTGGACGGCACCTCGGTGCGTGTGCCGACCGCGAATGTCTCGCTGATCGACTTCAAGTTCTCGGCCGGCCGCGCCACGACCGAGGAGGAGGTGAACGGGGCCATCGCGGAGGCCGCCGGGGGCAGGCTCAAGGGCATTCTGGGCGTCAACGAAGCGCCGCTGGTGTCCGCCGACTTCAACCACGACCCGCACAGCGCGGTGTTCGACGCGACCCAGACCAAGGTGATCGACGGTGAGTTCGTGCGAGTCATGGCTTGGTATGACAATGAATGGGGCTTCTCCAACCGCATGTCGGACACGGCCGCGGCGCTGGCGGCGGCTTGAGCGGAATCAGGACCCCGCATCGGCAACCCGGCCGGAGACCCGGACCCGGCCTCTTCACCCTGAAGGACGTCGGTTTGACTGCCCCGGCGCTCCCGCCTCTCCTCATCCTGAATAGCGCCCGCCTGCGGGCGCGTATTGAAGGACGTCCCTCGCCGTCTGGCCCCCCTCGATACGCGGCTGGCGCCGCTACTCGGGATGAGGACAAAGCGCCGGGGCTACGACAGGGAGGCGCCGCGCCATCGGCTTTCCGATCAACGACCGCTGGTATTACAACAAGCAGCAACACTTTCCTGGGGAGACCGCTTCGATGCGCATAGAGGACATCCGCGTTCACCTTCTGGCGCTGCCCTGGCGGGAGCAACCGGCCTTTCAGCGCGGCTATCAGCGGGAGCGCAATGTGCTCGCGGTCGAGATCGAGACGCGCTCGGGCCATGTCGGGCTCGGCTACCAGCTCTATCTGCGCGAGGGCTTCCGCACGGTGAAGGCCTGCCTGGAAGAAACCATGGTCCCCCACCTGATCGGGCGGGACGCGAGCGAGGTCGAGGCGATCTGGCGCGAACTCTGGACCGCCTCGCTGGCGGACGGGCGCGGCGGGGCGCCGGTGCTGGCGCTCTCGGCCGTCGATGTCGCGCTCTGGGACATTGTGGGCCAGGCCGCCGGGATGCCGCTGCACCGGCTGTGGGGCCATTACCGCGCGGAGGTTCCGGCCTATGGCTCCGGTGTCTGGCGGGGGCTTGAGCCCGACGCGATGGTGGAAAAGGCGCTGCGCTTCAAGGCGGAGGGCTATCCGGCCATCAAGATGCAGGTCGGCCACGCCTGGACCGACGCGGAGGACCTGGAGCATGTTCGCCGGGTGCGCGAGGCCGTCGGGCCGGAGGTGGACATCATGGTCGATGTCAACATGGCGTGGACCGCCGACCACGCCATCCTGCAGGGCCGCAAGCTGGAGCAATACGACATCTACTGGCTGGAGGAGCCGGTCGTGCCGGACGATTTCGCCGGCTATTTCCGGATCGCGGACGCGCTCGACCTCCGCGTCGTCGGCGGCGAGAGCCACATGACGCGCTACGACCTCAAGCCCTTCTTCGAGAGCCCGAAGCTGCCGATCCTGCAGCCGGATGTGGTGCGCGGCGGGCTGACGGACCTGCGCAAGACGGCGGCGATCGCGGATACCTGGGGCATGACCATCGCCCCGCATCTCTATCCCGAACTGATAATCCAGCTCATGGCCTCCATCCCCAACGGGCTCATCCTGGAGGACATGGGATTGATGCAGGACCTGTTCGCCGACCCGCCGCTTGTCGAGAATGGCATGGTCCGCGCCCCGGAGACGCCCGGCCACGGCCTCGTCTTCACCGAAGAGGCAATGAAGGAGGGCCGCATCGCCTGAGGATGGCGGCCCCGCTCTGGAAAATGCGCAGGCCCTGTGCCACGATGGGAAATCCTATCCGGAGAGCATGTCATGGACGGGCAGCAAGCCATCGGGAACCGGGTTGAGGCGGATGCAGCGTCATCGGCCTATGTGCCGTCGCTCCAGTTGACGAAGGGACAGCCGCCGCCCGTCGCCGCGAATGGCGGCCTGTCCTACATGTCATTCGACCGGGGCGGCGATGCGGGCACCGGCGCGGCGCTAGAGGCGGCGCTCCAGGAGATCGCCGAGGGGCACAGCCAGGAACTCATCGACCGGCTGGAGACTGCGCCGCCCGGTCCCATCGAGACAAAATGGGGCCTCGGCTTCCGCGACTATGAGGAATGCCTGGACCATATTCGCGCCAACGGCATCGAGGCTCCGGAAGGCGGGGTGGCGCTTCCCCTGCGCTACACGGTTTACGAGCACCCGTCCTATTCCATCGTGCCCTCCAACGCCCTCTGGCGGGACCCGGCCCGCAAGGCCGAGGCGGATATGCTGCGCAAGGCCGAGGACGACAGCGGGCGGCGCAACCTCTATTTCCCGCAGGTGCTGCGCGATGCGCGCCGGATCGGCGAATACTATCCGGGTCTGGATGTCAGCAGCCCGGAGAGCATGGACCGGCTCGGCGTCTCGCTGGCGCATCTCGAATCCAAGTGCGGGAACTTCTACGACTCCGTGGAAGTGGAGCGCGTGTTCTACCCGGAGATCGAGAAGCTGCTGCTGGAGTTCTTCCCCGATGCGACCGACGCGCTGGTCTATAACCACGATGTCTTCGACAAGGACTATCAGGGCGACCGCACGGAAGACCAGGACGCCAAGAATCCCGGCGTCAACGCGCGCTACGCCAACCTCGTCCACAACGACCTGAACGACAATAGCGGGCGGGTGCGCTGCCGCGAATTGCTGACGAAGAACCTGCGCAATTTCGGGCGCACGCAGCACTACACCGAGGCGGAGGCCGACGCGAAGATGTCGCGGCGGTTCATGTCGATCAACCTCGCCAAGCCGATGGAGACGGTGGAGCAGTTCCCCTTCGTGCTCT